>CAYOIG010000130.1:0-1585 GCA_964403915.1 uncultured Myxococcaceae bacterium | reverse complement strand
GCGGTACTACTCCTGGTCGGGGACGGGCCTGCTCACGAATCTTCTCGACATCTCCGACGCGCCGCTGGCGCTCACGTCGCTGGTGTATCCGGAGTCGAACGACGGTCTCGTCGGGCGCTGCAGCTCGCACCTCGGACAGGTGATTCGCGACAACTACTTCCAGAACCACCTCGACGAGGTGAACCAGATTCTCGGTCTGGTCTCGATCTTCGAGTCGAGCCCGAGCGCCATCTTCCGCGCCCACGCGAATAGGCTCAAGAACGCCGGCTACTGAGGTAGTCTCTCCTGCGCCTGCTTCCAGGGAGGCGCGCGGATGAGGATCGGTCGAGGTGGCCACCGGATCGCGGGCGCCGTGCTGCTCGCGATGTGGATGGCGCTCGCTCCGTTGCCGGCGGGCGCCGCCGACGCGCCGGCCCCCGCGACCGCGCCCACGCAGCCGGTGGTGCCGCCGACGATCCCGCTGGCCGAGATCGCAACGCGTGCCGAGCAGGCCATCACGCGGCTGCGCGGGCTGGTGCAGGACGAGAAGACGCGCGCAGAGCTGGACCGGATCGAGGCCGAGCTGGGCGAGAGCGCAGCCAGCGTCTGGGCGAACCTCGACGACACCCAGGCGCTGCTGAGCGAGGGGCCGCGGCTGAGCGTCATAGAGGGCGCGGAGGCGGGCTGGGCCGAGGATCGGCGTCATCTCGCGGCGCAGAGCGCGCTGCTGACGACGCGAGCCGAGAACGCCGAGCGGGCGCTCGCCGAGATGAGCACCGAACGGGATCTCTGGCAGCGCAGTAGCGCGGCGGCGCGCGACGCTGCGGCGCCCGAGTCCGTGCTCGCCCGCATCGACACCGTCTTGCTGGAGATCGACCGCACCCGTGAGCGGATTCTCGCCTACCGCGAGCGGATCCTCCGGCTGCAGGACCAGGCGGCGCGTCTGGTCACGATCTCCGACGAAGTGATGGCAGACCTCGCGAGCCACGGACGCGCCGCGATCGAGGATTTCGGGGTTCCCAGCAGCCGGCCTCTCTGGCATGCGGGCGTGCGTCACACGGATCCCGGAGAGGCCGTTCGGCGTCTCGTGACGGGGACGACCCGAGGGCTACAGCACGCCGGGCGCTTCATCGAGCGGCGCGCGGGGGTTCTGCGCGCGCAGGCCCTCCTGTTCTTCGTCCTTCTCGTTCTGTTTCGAGCGGCACGCAGCCGTTCCGTCGGCCGGGCGCAGCGAGACCCAGCCCTCGGCGACGCGCTCGGTGTGCTCGAGTTTCCCTACTCCGCGGCGCTCGTCATCACGCTCATCTCTTCGATCTGGCTCCATGTCGGTCTCCCGAGTCTCCTGGCCAATGCGGTGCTGCTGGTCTCGTTCTTCCCCGTGCTGCGGATCTTGCGCCGGCTCGTGCCGCCCGGGTTCGTCTGGGTGCTCTACAGCTTCGCTGGGTTCTTCTTCGCCGACCGCCTCCGCGATTTCGTGGCCCCGGTGCCGCTGGTCGAGCAGCTCCTGCTGATCGTCGAAATGGCGGCTGGTCTCGGGTTCGTGGCGTGGATCCTCCGGACGAGGCGGCTTCCGGAGGGTGCGATCGGCGCTGGCGAGGCCCGGGCC
>CAYOIG010000129.1:0-13648 GCA_964403915.1 uncultured Myxococcaceae bacterium | reverse complement strand
GATGTACCCGGATCGTGGCGAGGTGCGCTGCGTCCTCGTGCTCGCGCTGCAGGCTCACGTGCTCGACGGCAGCGCCCTCTCCCAGCGCGATCTCGCAGACCGCGTTCGTGAAGGTGCTGCCCGCCCCGAGGGAGACGAAGTCCTCGATCACGGTCGCGCGACTTCCGCGTCCGGCGACGATCAGCGTGCGCGGGTGCGAGATCGTGGGGCGATCTCCGGGAATCGAGAGATACACCACATGGATCGGTGTCTCGATCACGGCCGAAGCCGGCACGTTGAGGAGCACCCCGTCGCTGAAGTAGGCCGTATTGAGCGCGACGAGGGCATCGCCGGCGGGCCGGGCGAGGCTACCGAGGTGCGCCTCCAGCGGGCTGAGCGGGCTCGGCAGCGCCGCGGCGAGGTTTCCGATCTGGATCCCGCCGGAGAGGGCGCGGGGAGCCGAGAGTTCCGGGGCGAAGCGTCCGTTCACGAAGACGAAGACGCTGCACGCGAAGACGGGAAACGACAGGCGCTCGAGGTCCGCGCGGCCGAGGCCGGCGCTGCCCGGAGCGGCGAGCTCGAACGGGGTGGCGGCCAGCGTCGAGAGATTCGTATAGCGCCAATCCTCGTTCTCGGGCCCCGGAAAGCCGACCTCGGCGAAGCAGCCGAGCGCCTCCTTGCGCAGCGCATGGAGCCACGCGGGATCGCCAGCCGTCTCGCGTTCCGCGAAGCGGCCGAAGCCCGCGAGGTAGTGCTCGCGCGCGTCGCCCTTCACCGGGCTCCCGCTCCGCCCTCGATCCAGGCGTAGCCCTGCTCCTCGAGCTCGAGCGCCAGCCCCTTGCCGCCGGAGCGCACGATGCGGCCACCGGCCAGCACGTGCACGTGATCGGGCACGATGTAGTCGAGCAGACGCTGGTAGTGCGTGATGACGATCATCGAGCGCTCGGGGCTGCGGAGGGAGTTCACGCCCTGTGAGACGATCTTCAGCGCGTCGATATCGAGGCCCGAGTCGGTCTCGTCGAGGATGGCGAGGCGCGGCTCGAGGATCGCCATCTGCAGCACCTCGTTGCGCTTCTTCTCCCCGCCGGAGAAGCCCTCGTTGATGGCCCGGCTCATCATCTTCTCGTCCATCTCGACCAGCTTCATCCGCTGGCGGGCGAGCGCGAGGAAGTCCATTGCGTCGAGCTCGTCGAGCCCGCGGTGCCTTCGCACCGCGTTGAGGGCCGCCTTGAGGAAGTACATGTTGGTGACGCCGGGAATCTCGACGGGATACTGGAAGGCGAGGAAGATGCCCTCCCTCGCGCGCTCCTCCGGCGCCATCTCCACCAGGTTGCGGCCTGCGTAGTGGACCTTGCCGGACGTCACCTCCACCGAGGGGCGGCCCGCGAGCACGTTGGCGAGAGTGCTCTTGCCCGAGCCGTTCGGGCCCATGACGGCATGGACCTCCCCTGCACGCACGGTGAGACTCAGGCCCCGCAGGATCTCGTTGCCGGCCGCCGTCGCGTGCAGATCCTCGATCTGCAGCAGGATCTCCGCGCTCAACCCACGCTCCCTTCCAGGCTCACGCCGAGCAGCTTCTGCGCCTCGACGGCGAACTCCATGGGCAGCTCCTTCAAGACCTGCTTGCAGAAGCCGTTCACGATCATCGAGACCGCGTCTTCGGCCGAGATGCCGCGCTGCTGGCAGTAGAAGAGCTGGTCTTCTCCGATCTTCGAGGTCGTCGCCTCGTGCTCGACCGTCGCCGTCGGGTTCTGCACCTCGAGATAGGGGAAGGTGTGGGCGCCGCACTGGTCACCGATCAGCAGTGAATCGCACTGGGAGTGGTTGCGTGCGCCGTCCGCGCCCTTCTGCACCCGCACCTGTCCGCGGTAGGCGTTCTGGCCGTGCCCCGTCGAGATGCCCTTCGAGACGATCGTGCTTCGCGTGTTCTTCCCGATGTGGATCATCTTGGTGCCGGTGTCGGCCTGCTGATGGTTCGCCGTGAGCGCCACCGAGTAGAACTCACCGACTGAGTCGTCCCCCAGGAGGATGCAGCTCGGATACTTCCACGTGATGGCCGAGCCCGTCTCGACCTGCGTCCACGAGATCTTCGACGCGCGGCCCGCGCACTTGCCTCGCTTGGTGACGAAGTTGTAGATCCCGCCGCGACCCTCGGCGTCGCCGGGGTACCAGTTCTGCACCGTCGAGTACTTGATCTCGGCCCGCTCGAGCGCCACCAGCTCGACGACGGCTGCGTGGAGCTGGTTCTCGTCGCGCTGCGGCGCGGTGCAGCCTTCGAGATAGGAGACGTAGCTCCCCTCGTCGGCGATGATGAGCGTGCGCTCGAACTGCCCGGTGTTGGCGGCATTGATCCTGAAGTAGGTCGAGAGCTCCATCGGACAGCGCACGCCCCTCGGAACGTAGACGAACGAGCCGTCGGTGAAGACCGCGGAGTTGAGCGCGGCGTGCTTGTTGTCGGCATAGGGCACGACCGACCCAAGATATTTGCGAACGAGCTCCGGATGCTCCTTCACCGCGTCGGAGAACGAGCAGAAGAGGACGCCCTTCTTCGACAGCTCCTCGCGGAAGGTGGTGGCCACCGAGACGCTGTCGAAGACGGCGTCGACGGCCACGCCCGCGAGACGCTTCTGCTCGCCGAGCGGTATGCCGAGCTTCTCGTAGGTCTCGAGCAGGCGCGGATCGACCTCGTCGAGACTCTCGAGCGGCTTGCTCTGCTTCGGCGCCGAGTAGTAGACGATGGCCTGGTAGTCGATCGGCGGAAAACGCACCGTCGACCACTGCGGCTCGGGCATCGTGAGCCAGCGGCGATAGGCCCGCATGCGCCATTCGAGCAGCCAGGAGGGCTCGCCCTTGCGCGCCGAGATGACGCGGATCACGTCCTCGGAGAGACCGGGCGGCACCGAGTCGGCTTCGATGTCCGTGACGAAGCCCCACTTGTAGGCGCGGCTTGCGAGATGTTCGAGAGAGTCGGAGCTGCTCATGGCGACGGGCTCAGACCGCCGTGCTGGTTGCACGGGCGGGCAGGCTGACGGCGAGAGGAGCGCCCGGCAGCAGCTCCGTGAGGGGCACGTGTTCGAGGCGATCGCGGATCAGCTCGTTGACGCGCTGCCACGGTGATCGGATTTCGCAGGTCGATTCCTGCTGGCAGTGACCCGGCCCGGCCGCGCACTCGATGAGGGCGATCGGCCCTTCCATCGCGCTGATCGCTTCGGCCACGGAGATCTCCTCGGGACGACGGGCGAGCGCATAGCCGCCCCTTGCGCCGCGGTGGGAGACCAGGAGCCCCGAGCGGGCGAGGGCCTTGAGGATCTTGCTGACCACCGGGAAGGGCAGGTGCGCCCGGGCCGCAACCTCGCGCGCATTGTGCGGCGCGGCGCTGCCGTCCGCTGCCAAAAGCGTCAGCAGAACGATGGCGTAGTCGGTGAGCTTGCTCATTCGAACCATGGCAGACGACCCCTGCGCTCCGCCCCGGGCCGGCAGGCCGCGAGGGGAGAAGGAACCGCCCGGCCCTGAATCAGGTACGGAGGCGGTCCCCGATTGAGGGACAGTAGCCCCCCCCTCCGATCCCGAAAGGGGGCGCGGCGAGGCCTACCGCTGCTCGATGAGCAGGCTCTGCAGCGCCCGGCCGATTCGGCCTCGCGCGTCGTAGAGGACGCTCTCGGCCGTACCCACCCCGCCCGCATCCGGATAGGTGACGGCGTCGAGGCAGACCCACTCGCCCACGGGCAGGCGATGGAGCTGGATCGTGAGGTCTGCGTTCACGAAGCGATAGGCCTCGAAGGGCAGCGCCGCGCCGATGCCGTTGCCGAAGTCTGCGCACGCCGCCGCGCGCTCGAAGGGCGAGAGCGCGATCCCCTCGAAGAGGTCAGCGCGAACGCGCACCCAGTCGGTGCAGGGTCCGATCTGCGACCACGAGCCGCGGATTACGCGATGCTCCGTCGCATGGCTGTGATATGCGCGCAGCGCACCGACCCACGCCGGTGTCGCGATGCTCGCGCTCTCCGGGCCCGGCGGCGGTGCAACGCCCCCGCCCGCCGTCTCGGGCGGGAGCGGCACCGGCTGCGTCCGCATCCGCAGCAGCAGGCCACGCGCCACCTCCAGGTCTCCCGCGTGCAGCGAGGCTTCGACGAGCTGCACCTTCTTCCCGGGGCGCACGATCCGGACCGACGGCTGGAGTCGGTCGAGGGGCACGGGTCGCAGCAGCTCGAGCGTGAGGCGCGCCGGATGCATCGGGCCCGGCGCGGGTGCACTCTCGGCGATGTGTGCGATGAGCGCGGCCACCGGCCCGCCGTGCAGGGCATCCGGCGACCAGGGGCCGCGCGCAAGATCGGTGGGGCGATAACCGTCGCCTTCGCGCTGGAAGAGGGAGTCCGGCACGGGCGAACCGTATCGCAACGCGAGCCGCCGCGGCGTCGAGGTCGAGACGGCGGCTCGAATCCACGCCCCGGAAGGCAGACGGGCTGGCGCCGCCCTGCGGCGCCAGCCGTCTCGAGCCTAGAAGCCGGGCGGCTCCACCACGAGGCTGTTCTGGATCAGATCCGCCGTCGGGCGTGCCAACGCGTCCGTCCAGAAGGTCTGCCACTCCGTGTCCTTCTCGAGCTTTTCGCCGAACTTCCCGAAATCGGCCCAGCTCGCATGCTCGATCACGTATCCCACGCTCATCGGCTGTCCGCCGATCGCGGTCTGCCACACGCGCACCTTGCCGCCGAGTCGCTCGTGGATCTTCTTCGCGGTGGCCACCTTTGCGAAGAACTCCGGGATCTTTCCGTCTCGCGCTCGCCACGTTGCCACCTGGGCTACTGCTGCCATGGTCGTTCTCTCCTCACACTTCGGTTTGAGTGAACGGGCCGCACGAAGCGCAGCAAATGGGGTGCGCTCGATGCCGAGGCAGCGGGTTGCCTGAATCGGGGACAGCGAGAGGCTCTGCGCATTACATCCGGCCCGTCGTCTCTCCCCCCGTGATCGACCCTGTTCCTGGCGGCAGCGGATGTCAACGAAATTGTTGCTCAGTCGCCGGCTGAAATCAGCACAGCGCCGCTTATCATACACATTGTAAGGTAGGTGCGCTGAGCGTACGGATTCGAGCACGCGTCTGGTTCAGCTCATGTCCGTGCTGATCTTGACTCGCGTTCGCATCCCTGGATCGCGCCGCGCTCAGCGACCCGCGGGCTCGTCCGCCGCGACACCGGCGCGGAACGTCTCGTAGACGTAGACGGGAATTTCGAGATCGCCGAGATGCTTCTCGACGAGCGGCCGCACCTCGCTCCAATCGAGACCGCCGACGCCAGTAGCGAGACGCGGAAGGGCGAGCGACTCGACGCGCTCTTCGTCGACGAAGCGGCGCAGCTCGCGCAGCGCATGGTTCACGTGGTGGATCGACGCGCGGCCCGGCTTCGCGTGGTGCGCGGGCGCCGCCTCCTGCGTCAGTAGGTTGAGGATGCGTACGCCGCCCGCGCCCGCCCATGCCCAGATCTCGCCGGGCTTCGGGTGGCTGACCTGGCAGTGATGCCGGAAGTCCCTGGCCATCGCCGGCCAGCGTTCGCGCAGCCCGAGGGCGAGGCCCGACTCGAAGTGGTCTCCAGGGGCGACGCCGTGTGCCACGGCGCGGGCCCGGCTCTGAAGGATGTCTCCGCTCACGAAGTGGATCACGATGGCTCCTCGGGGGTTCTCGTCGCTTCCGAGCGCACGGGCGACGGGTCGCTCGAGGGGCCATTCGCAAATGCCATGCCGACTGCGGACCGCGCGGCGCCTCCGAGAGCTGCCCAGCCGAGTCTTTCTGTCGCGCTCTGTGCCGGGCCGTCCCAATCGGACTGGAGGCCGAGCCCCTTCGCACGACCACAGGCAGCGCATCGGTCGCGCCAACTCATGCTCCCGATCAGGCTCTCGCCCGCCGCGCCTGCTGGATGGCACAGAGCCCGTCCTCCTCGATCTCGAGCGGGAGATTGATCAGGTTGTAGAAGTTCTCGACCGCGTTCAGGAACGTGATCTCGACGATCTCGCGCTCGCTGAACTGCTCGCGAAGGCGCTCGAAGGTCGCATCGCCGACCTTCTTGTTGCGGGTTGCTTCGTCTACGAACGAGAGGGCTGCACGCTCGCGCTCGCTGAAGAGCGGGCTCTCGCGCCAGTCGGGAAGGGCCGCGAACTTCTCGAGGCCGATTCCCTCCATCACCGCCTGTGCCTGCGCGATGTCGACGCAGAAGTGACAGCGGTTGATCATCGCGGCCCAGGTCTGGACCAGCAGCCGCAGCGCCGGCTCCACGACGAGACCACTTCGCGTCGCCTTGAGGAGGGCGTACGAGACGTCGTATCCGGCGGGCAGACGGTTGTAGACGACGAGCGCCGGTGTGATCACCTTGCCGAGCTGGCGCTTCATCATCCAGCCCGCGACGCGGGCTTTGAGGTTGGGGGGCTTCCCGATCGGAGCGAGGCGCATGGGGATCTCCTCGATTTCAGGCGGCGCGCT
Source organism: uncultured Myxococcaceae bacterium (assembly GCA_964403915.1). Lineage (GTDB taxonomy): Bacteria > Myxococcota_A > UBA9160 > UBA9160 > UBA9160 > MYXO. The sequence continues at coordinate 7,206 of CAYOIG010000129.1, read as the reverse complement.
CCCGTGCGTTTCGCAGAGCACGGAAGGCGAGGGGAAGGGTCACGAGTGCGGGCAGGTAGACGCCCGGCAGGTCGAGCAGCCAGTGGTCGCCCTCGAGAAATCCGCGCATCGTGTCGAAGACGTGCAGGCCCGCGTGTGCGGCCAAAAAGAGAGCAGAGATCGTCACGAGCGGGGCACGCCAGCGCGGGCGCAGTGCAGCCCAACCGAGAGCGATCGCGACGGTCGCGAAGGCGCAGCCGATGTCGCGCACGAAGTGCTCGTTGTACGGCCCGGTGTCGGGCACGGCGGCCGGCAGGTCGTGATACCAATGCTGCGGGTCGGCCAGCATCCAGACCGCGTTCGCGGCGGTGAGCGTCGCCAGCAGCAGCAGGCTCCAGAACCAGGCGTCTCTTCTCGCGGTCATCGGGCTCTCCTCGCTGTTCGGCGCCCCGAGGTGGCGGGCCGGCTGCGCGCGCAAGTGCGAACCAGCGCGGCCAGCTCGTCGACACCGCTTCGAATCTCGCCGGCGGGAAGCGCCGCGAAGGAGAGCAGCAGAGCCGGTGTCCCCGTGCCGTCGACCCGGAAGAGGTCGCCCCTCGCATAGGCGATGCCGCGTTCGCGCGCTGCGACGGCCAGCGCATCGGCATCGACGTGCGGAGGCAGCTCGACCCAAACTGCGCTGCCCCCGCGCGGCTCGCGGAAGTGCGTGCCCTCAGGCATCGCTTCGGTGAGCGCGGAAGCCATTGCAAGGCTCCGCTCGCCGTAGCGCCTGCGAATCCGCCGGACGTGGCGCTCGAGCGAGTCGCGTGCCAGAAGCTCCGCGACGGCGAGCTGGTCGATCAAGGAAGGCTGGAACGTGGCTGCGGCCCGCAGCGAAGCGAGGGCGCGCAGCAGCGCCGGGGCGCCGACCACGTAGCCGAGCCTCAGGCCGGGGAAGAGCGCCTTCGAGAAGGTTCCGACGTAGATCACGCGGTCGCCGCCGTCCATCGCCATCATCGCCGGAACCGCCTGCTCGCGATGCCGCAGCTCGCAGTCGTAGTCGTCCTCCAGCACGGGCATCTGGGCGCGTCCGGAGAGCTCGAGCAATGCCTCGCGACGCGCCTTGGAGAGGGGGGCGCCCGTCGGCATCTGCACGGAGGGCGTCACGTAGGCGAGCTTCACGCGGCGCGTGCGGAGCACTCGGGCGAGCTCGTCGACGCACAGGCCTTCAGCATCGACGCCGATGCCGAGCACGTTCGCACCGGCGGCACGGAACGCCATCAGGCTGAGGAAGTAGCCGGGATCCTCCACCGCCACGACATCGCCGGGCTCGATCAGTGCACGTGCCACGAGGTCGATCGCCTGCTGTGCGCCGCTGGTCACCAGCACCTCGCTGGCACTGCGCGCGATGCCTCGCCCGGAGAGCGAGCGCGCGATCGCTACGCGGAGCGGCTCAGCCCCGAGCGGATCGAAGTCGTTGCCGTGCGAGCGGAGCGCGCCCACCGCGCGCTGCCAGGCGCCCTGCAGCTCCGCAATCGGGAGCCCCGCGAGGTCGACCCGCCCCGGACGGAAGTCGACGCGCGGCGGCTCGCTCTCGCCGCCGGGCGCCGGGTGCGGGGTGCGCAGGGTGCGAACGCGCGAGGCGAAGAGAGCAGACCAGGCGAAAGGAGACGGTGCGCCTTCGACTGCGCGAAGCACGGAGCTCCTGCGCGGGGCGCGCCGAACGAACGTCCCGCGCCCCACGTGCGCGTCGAGCCAGCCCGCCTCCGTCAGCCAGGCATAGGCGCGCGTCACCGTGTTGCGGGAGATTTCGAGCGCCTCGGCCAGCTCACGGGAGGGAGGCAGACGCTCGCCGCTCTGCAGCCGCTGCGCGGAGATCAGCTCTGCGAGATGGTCGGCGAGCTGGCGGTACGCCGGATCGCGGTTTGCGGGGTCGGGGCGGAAGACGAGGTCGAGCACCACGCCAGCCTACGGGAGCCAATCTGGAATGGAAAGATCCAATCAGGAGCCAATGCAGGGATCCAAGAATCGATGCAGCCGCATGGCACGCCGGCGCTCAGGCCAGCCGCACCCGCGATGCCCGGCAGGGGGCGCTGCCCGGCCCGGTCAGTACGGCGAGATCTTCGCGAAGAACTCGCCGAGGATGCGGTAGGTCGGCCCCGAGAAGCCGGCCTCGACGACGGCGGAGATTCCGAAGAAGAGCAGAGCGGCTGCGACACAGACGTTGGGAACGGCGACGAGCAGACGCCTCACCTTCGCCCAGGAGTCGAGATCCCGCCGGTCATGGATCGCGAAGTAGGCCCAGGAGAACGGGAGGAAGGCGCACAGCCACGCCAGGTAGTTCACGAAGGGAACGGACAGGAACCAGCGCGGGAGCTGATCGTTCCAGCGCCAGAAGACGCCCGAGAGGCTCGCCAGTGGATCGAGCTGCAGGTCGAGCGAGAGGGCGAGCGCCGTCGTGAGCAGCGCGGAGCCGAGTGTCGTGCCAGCGAACGGAACGCGAGGGCGAAGCTCTCCTGCAATCGTGACGCAGGCGTAGATGGCGAGGCACCAGCCCATCATCGTGGCGAAGGGCGCGGGCAGGCCTCCGAGATAGAGCCAGTAGCCTGGCTCGAAGAAGTAGCCCATGAGAATGCCGCCGTTCTCGAGGATGAGACCGTACAGCCAGGCGACGCCAAAGAACGTCACGAAGCCCGGTGCACCCCGCTTTGCCGCCGTGTGGAGCATGAACACGCCGATCCAGAGGAGCTGCATGACCTCGAAGAAGCGCGTCAGCCGGGCCAGCTCGAGCTCGATGCGAAGAAATGGCGCCAGCGCGTAGAAGAGGCAGATGCAGATCGGCGCTCCGGCGATCGCAAGGAGCGGCAGATACTTCGAAGCGCCGAACATGGCGAGGCGCGCCGACTCGCGGATGCGCAGGGCGTAGTAGCCAAGGACCCAGAACAGGGGGAACGCGGTCGTCCATGCGAAGGGCGCCATCCCGAGGCCGATGCGTTCGAACTCCGAGCGTGGAACGTTCGCCACGAGAAAGTGAAGCAGGCCGACGGCCTCGAAGAAGAAGAACCAGATCGGGAGGTGTTCCCAGACCTCCGTCAGAATCGCGCGCCGCGTGAGCAGCGCTCTCCACGCGGTCGCGAGATCAGCGTGCTCCTGGCTGTCCGCGGGAAGCGTGCCAGCACCGGAAGCGACGATCGTGGGAGTGGGGTCCATTGCCGCCCGTGGTCCCTGAAGCCGTTCGGGGCGTTCGGCACCCCTGGCTGGGATCCTACCCCCGCCGCGCCGCGATTACGCGCGGCGCCGGGCCGCGAGCAGCGCCATGCCCGCGCCGAGCAGCAGCGCGGTGCCGGGCTCGGGAACCGCCTCCAGCGTGAAGTCCACCTGCGCCGATCCGCTCTGCTGGTAGGAGCCCGGCGGCTGCGGCGCCGAGATCTCGTTGTCCGGATCGGCCGGAGGGCAGAGCGTCGCGTACGGCGTGTCGGTGCAGAGGAAGTCCGTCGCTGCGCCGATCCCGAGCCGGTACTGGTGACCCGCGAGCAGCGTGAAGGTATCCGCGAAGGCCGTCGAGGCGTAGTCGTTCGTCACGTCGTCATCGTAGAGGCCGAGGAAGCTGAATCCGCCTCCCGTGATGTCCGCCATGAAGAAGAAGTAGGGAACGCTGAAGCCGATCTGCGCGTTGTCGTCCTGGACCTCGCCCTGGAACGAGAACAGGTAGTCCGTCGCGCTGATGTCGAGATCCATGAAGTCGATGGCGGTCGCGCGGCTGCTGGCCATGGCAAAGGGCGCGACGAGATCGTTCGGGTCCGGGTCGACGAAGTAGGCTTCGTCCACGCTCGCGGAAGAGTAGGCACTCAGAAGGATCGAGCCGTTCAATAGGTCGCCGTTTCCGTCGTGGAAGAACTGGTAGCCGTACGACGCGTAGGCCGACGAGCCGACGACCGTGGCCTCGCCGTCGAACTCGGCGTAGCTCTGCGAGAGCACGTTCGTGCCGGCCCCCCCCACCGAGCCGTTGCCGGCCGGATCACTCGTGCCCTCGTCGTACGAATCGTTGTGGTCGATTGCGAGCGGATCCTCCGAGAACGCCTGCAACTGACCCCGGATCGAGATCCCGGGCCCGCCGCCGGTCGCGACGATGGTCGCCTGGGACGAGCCAGCAACGAAGACGCCAAGAACCATGGGGATCCAGCCGAGCTTACGCATCGTCAACTCCTGTTTGCGGCACTACCGCGTCCTGCAGCCAACCGAGCCGGTGTCCGAAAGACAGGAAGGGGACGGCCCGACGGACCCGCCCCCCTCCCAAGTACACATTGGATGTGGCCGCTGATCGCATTTCGTGTCAAAAAGAGACTCACCGGATGGCCCGCGCAGCGCGAATCCGGCGCATCGAGACACTTCACACGCAGGCAGGTTGGCGCGCAAGCCCCCGCCATCAGCGCGCGGCGCCCGTCGTGGAGCTTCTCGAGGAAGAGCCACGCGCCACTCGCAGACAGCGCGACGCGGCTACGGCGTGCCCGGGCAGATCCCCGCGGCGAGGTCCTCCAGCTCTTGCGCGAGAGCTGCATTCTGCGCGCTCAGGGCCTCGATCATCTCGATCTGGGTCGCGAGCGTTCCGGCGTCAGCGCCGAGAGATGCGATGAATTCGTCGGCGAGCGTCTCGGTGGCACGCACCACGCCCCCCTGCAGGGAGATGCCGAGAGAGCGGAAGAGGCCCACGAGACCCGGGCGCCGCGGCTGCAGCAGCCCCACCGGGCACGCGCCGCTCGTGTTGCCGGCTGCGAAATGCGAGGAGTTCACCCAATTGTGATAGGACGTGCCGTTGCTGCAGTTGTATTGCTGGCAGGATCCGGTCAGTCCGGCATAGGTCGTGGAACTCGCGTACTTGCACGTGACCACGGCAGCCGCGTCGATGGGGGCCGCCCCCGCCGCCAACACCACCCCGACCGCGATCGAGCGGCAGAATCGCCCCGGGCCACCGAGCCGTTGTAACGACCGCATCGCCTTCTCCTTCCCGCGTGCTGTGGACTCTCCGTGCGGAGGTCCACGGGTGCGGAGAGGCCTTCGGGGCGGATCAGGCCCTTTGGACCCTCCGGCGAGCCTCGGCGAGGCCGGCAGATCCACGCTACGCCCAGGCGTGTCGGAAGTAAACGAGATTCGCGGTGAGCTGACCCCAGCGCCGACTGCACCGATCCATTGCTCGCCGTAGACCGCGAGGGCTTGCGAGCCGCTCTTCCGCCCCGCGGACCTATCAAGGATGAGAGCGACGCCACATCTCTGCCTGCATAAGGTGCGTGTGTGACACGTCCTGGGAAGGGACGAGTCGCCAACCAACAGCACGGGAGAAACTTGCCATGAGCTCTCGGAAGCCTTCTGATCGATTGGGTTCTAGGAGATGGATCCTGGCGGCGGCGAGCTGGGCCCTGATGAGTGGATCGTGGGCCCTCCTTCCGTCCGTTGCCGGTGCCACCGAGCTCATGCCGAGCTTCGTGAGCGTGCCGGCGGGCTGGGTGACGGACCGCTACGAGCCGAACTCGTTCTCGAACGTCGGCACGTACCAGAGCCGCAGCGACGTTCTTGGCATCCAGATCGACAGTGCAGACGGATATACCAGTCGGCCCTCCGGCTATCAGAGCACGTTCTACAACACACAGGGGCGTCAGTATGCAATCTCGGGAGGCGCCGGATCGACGCTTTCTGCAGATCTCTGGATTCCGGCGTCCTGGGCCGACCCTGTGACCGGCGGCAGCGCCAGGACGGACATGTGGGGCGTGATGGTCGACGGGTCGAGCTCCGTGACCGCCTACCCGATCATCGGCTTCACGAACTTCGGTGGAGCTCCGCGCTACCGCGCATGGAGCGTCGTAGGTGCGTGGGTTGATCTCGCGACGCCCGTCTCCTACGGCGCGTGGACGGCCTTCGAGATCGAGTTCACAGGCACTGGCTACGTCTACTCAATCAACGGAACTCCGGTCTACTCGGAGGCCGACACGGATGGAAGCGTTGGCTTCAGCGCCACGATCATGCAGGCCTACAATTTCTTCGACGATCCCGCCATCATCGGCGCCAACCCGCAGAACTACACGGCGTACTGGTCCAACGTCGTGCCGGAGCCCGGCACGCTCCTGCTCCTGGCGAGCGGTCTCGTCGGTCTCGCGGCGACCACGCGGAGGCGCCGCTAGCGCATCGCTGCGGAAAGACGCAGCCCGGTGGCCCCCGGCCATCGGAGACGCACCCGGCTCGGGAGAGCTTCCCAGGATCCCGAGCCGGGTGTCGTCGTCTCGTCAGACAACCCGGGATCAGACGAGGGAGGCAAGAGCTGCTGCCGAGATGCGTCTGGCCTCGGCGACGACATCATCGCCAATGCGCATCGCACAGAGAGAGACCGCCACTGAAGGGCTCGCCCCGAAGAGGGCCAGGGGAGCCTCTGCCGCGAGGGTGCGTAGCTTCGGGTAGAGCCGGTGAGAAGCAGCACCCGGCGGACAGCCGAGTACGATGAGCCGAGGGCCGAGCGCGCGGACGGCATCGAGGAGGACCGCCATCGGCGCGTCGCAGCCGAGGTAGCTGATGCGCCAGCCTTGCCGTCGAAGCGCCAATCCGAATCCGATGAGGGGGATCTCGCGCCGCAGGCCGGACGTGGATGCAAGGATCGCTCGAGGCCCATCGCCGTGCGCCCATCCCCGGGCAAGACTCAGCAGGCAATCAGCGAGCGTTCCGCGCGCGAAGTCCCGCTGGGCCCGGCAAACCTGGTTGAAGCGAAGCCGTCGATTCAGTGCGCCCAGCAGCAAGGGCACGACCCGGCCCGCGACCACGTCGACTCCGCACCACTCGATCAACTCCCCGAGAAGCTCCCGTGCTCGCGCATCGTCGTAGCTCACGAGGGCGACACAGAGCGCGTTTGCCGCCGGTTGCATGTCGCTTCTCATGGACTCGCCTCCCGATGGAGCCCCGCCATTCCTACGAGATCAGAAGAGAGGCGTCCTAGGCGGTGAGCTGGGCGGACCCGGTGGCCAGCAGGTAGACCAGCTCCGCCTGTCGCTGCGTCGCAGTCTTCGCATAGATGTTCTTCAAGTGGAAGCGGACGGCGCAGACCGTGACACCGAGCTCCCGGGCCGCATCGGCGTGGTTCATCCCACGCGCGATCAATGAAGTGACCTGAGCCTCCGTCGGCGTCAGTCCGTAGAGACGCCGCAGCGCCGGCGCGGAGAGCTCCGCACCGCGGTCGGGATCACGAACGTAGACGAGGGCCTGAGAGGA
>CAYOIG010000128.1:0-12078 GCA_964403915.1 uncultured Myxococcaceae bacterium | reverse complement strand
CCGACGCGCCGCATCCCGCCGCTGCCACTGGATCTCCTCTCGAACGCCCCCTCGGAGCCTGGATCGCGCGCGGAAGCCTGCTGGGGGGGTAGCTCTGCGCCGGATCGCGTTCATCAACGAAAAAGGCGGCAGCGGCAAGACGACGCTGCTCGGCAACATCGCCGCCTTCCTCGCATTGCGCCGCGGCCGGCGCGTGCTCGCGATCGACCTCGACCCGCAGGGCCAGCTCGGCAAGGTGCTCGGGGTGGACGTGCGGAGCCTCCGCCGCTCCGCGCTCGACCTGCTCCTCGACAGCGTACTCGGAGAGCCGGCCTCGGCCGCAGTCGGCCCCGAGCCGAGACCCGCGAGCGGGCTGCCGATCGTGACGACGCGGATCGCGGGTCTCGACCTGATTCCGGCCAACAAGTCGCTCGGCCTGTTTCCGGGCTGGCAGGCCGGAGGCGCCGACCCGACCGAGAGCCTCGCCCGAACACTGCGGCGCTCGCGCGAGATCTCCCGGTACGACTTCGTGCTCTTCGATGCGCCACCCTCCTTCGGTCCGCTCACGCTGAGCGTGCTGCGTGCGACCGAAGAAGTCGTCATCCCGGTGCCGCTCACCTACCTTGCGCTCGATGGCTGCGCCGAGCTGATGCGGAGCCTTGCCACCGTGCGCTCTCGCTACGGACACACCGGGCTGCGTGTCGCGCTGGTGATCCCCACCTTCTACCGCCGCACGCGCCTCGCCCACGAGACGCTCGAGCGACTGAAGGTGCGCTTCCCGAAGGAGATCGCGCACACCGTGGTGGGGTTTCACGTGCGGCTCGACGAGGCGCAGTCACACGGCCTGTCCATCTTCGAGTACGCGCCCCGCGACCGCGGGGCGCTGGCCATGGCCGCGCTCGCCGAGGAGCTCGAGGCCCGCGGCGAGACGGGCGCGGCGGCTGCGACATGAGCGGTACGCCGCCCCGCATGCTGCTCGACGGCGACGAGCGCGAGGAGATCCTGGCGCCGCCGCCGGGCGATCTGCGCGCGCTCGGCCATGACCCCTTCGAGACGGCTGCCGGCCCCGACCCCTTCCTCGACCGACTCGAGGAGATCGGCGCCCTGCTCGCGCGCGCGCAAACGTCGCTGCTGCCGCCCCCTGCGGGAGCGGAGCCTCGAGGCACCGGGCAGCGCGCCGTGCACGAGCACAGCCCACGCCCCCGCTGGGCGACGACGCCGAGGCTCGCGGAGGTCGATCTGCTCGAGCGGGCCGGGATCCTCGAGCGCCTGCTGCCCGAGACCGACCGCAGACGCCTCACGGCCCTCGGCCACCTGGTGGACGGCGAGGTGCCGTACGACCGCTTCGGCTTCTCGCCGGACGCCATCCGCGCTGCCTTCCCGCTCTTTCTCGCGCTCTACCGCTTCTACTTCCGCGTGCAGAGCCGCGGCCACGAGCACATCCCCGCGGAGGGGCCGGCGATCCTTGCCGCGAACCACGCGGGCGTTCTGCCGTTCGACGGCGCGATGGCCGTGCTCGACGTGCTGCTTCACACGGACCCGCCGCGACTCCCGCGCGCCGTCGTCGACCGCTGGGCGGGCAGCCTTCCGTTCGTGAACGTCTTCTTCGCCCGCGTCGGACAGGTGATCGGAACGCGTGAGAACTTCGCCGACCTGCTCGACGACGGGCAGTGCCTGCTCGTCTTTCCGGAGGGCATGGCCGGCGTGCGCAAGCGCATCACCCAGCGCTACCGCTTGCAGGACTTCCATACGGGATTCGTCGAGGAGGCGCTGCGCGCCCGCGCGCCGATCGTGCCGATGGCGATTCTCGGCAGCGACGATCAAATGCCGGTTCTCTTCGACCTCGAGCCGCTCGCCCGGCGCCTCGGCCTTCCGATGCTGCCCGTGACACCGACCTTCCCCTGGCTCGGGCCGCTGGGTCTGCTGCCCTACCCCGTGCGCTACCGCATCGTGTACGGCGAACCCCTCGCCTTCCACGAGCGGTTCGGACCCGAGGCCGCTGCAGACGCCCGCCTCGTGCAGCATCTGACGCAGCAGGTGCGCCGCAGCGTGCAGCAGCTCATGGATCGCAGCCGCTGATGTCGGGTGTGCTGGTCACCCACGCCGACGAGCCGCTCGGCCGCCGCATCGTGAAGACGCTGTTCCACGACGCGCGCGTGCGCTGCGTGCTGGGCGTGGGAGGCGGCGCTGCGCCGCGCGCTTTCGATCGCTTCCTGGCCGACCCGGGCGGCCGCTTCACCTACTTGCGGAGCACACTGTCCCGTCACCGCCCGGTGGCGGACCTCTTCGGCTCGGTGCGCGTGCGCGAAGCGGCGATCGATACCGTCGTACACGTCCCCGGGCACCAACCGAGCGCCGGCCACGCGCCGCGCCTGCTCGCAGGCGTACCGCCCCGCACGGCAGAGGCGCGCCTCGTGCTGCAGCACGCCCTCGACACACCCGGCATCCGCTCGCTCGTCGCGCTCGGCAGCGCTTTCGTCTACAAGCTCTGGCCGGGCAATGCGAACCGCGTGCGGGAATCGAGCGAGCTCGACCTCTCTCCCGACGTGCCGCCCGAGCTTCGCTCGTGGATCGATTGCGACATGGTCTTCCACGCCGAGGTGGGAAGCGAGCGCCTGCGCGTGGTGCTGCTGCGCCTTCCGACCGTGGTGGCGTCGGGTGGCTACGTCTATCTCAATCCCGCGCTGGCGGGCCGCGCAGGCGCGCGCGTGCGGCCTCTGGGCTTCGATCCGATCTGTGCGCTGATCGCAGACAAGGACGTGGCGCAGGCCGTGGCGGCGAGCGTGCACACCACGCGAGCCGGGGTCTACAACGTGGCCGGGACCGAATCCGTCCCGCTCTCCGTCCTCGGCCGCTGGACGGGTCGGCCCCTGTTGCCGGTTCCCGGACCCTGGCTTCGTCTCGTGACCGGCGCGCTCCGTCTGGCGGGCGGCGAGACGCGCGTCGAGACGCTCGTCGGCGACCACCTGCACTACGGATTCACGCTCGACACGAGCCGGGCCGAGCGTGAACTCGGCTTCCGTCCGGCCCACCGCATCGGCCTCGCGCGCGCCGGAGACGGTGAGCTGCGCCTCGAAACGGCTCCCGCCTAGCACGGGCGCGTTGCGCCCGGTGGCTACGGCACCTGGGTCGGCTAGTCTCCCCGCCTCGAACAGCGGAGAGCAGCATGTCGGTCGACACGTCCCAGTTTCGCAATGGCCTCAAGATCGAGCTCGACGGCGAGCCCTACACCATCATCTTCTTCCAGCACGTCAAGCCCGGCAAGGGCGGTGCCTTCGTGCGGACCAAGGTCAAGAACCTCAAGAACGGGAAGGTCCTCGATCGCACCTTCCGCTCGGGTGAGAAGCTCGACGAGGCCGACGTCTCCGAGCGTCGCATGCAGTACCTGTATCAGGACGGCGATGCGCTCGTCTTCATGGACAACGAGACCTTCGAGCAGACGCCGTTCTCCGCCGAGCAGGTCGGCGACGCCCGCAAGTACCTCAAGGAGAATCTCGACGTCGAGGTTCTCTTCTGGCGCGGAAAGCCGATCAACATCGAGCTGCCGGCCTTCATCGAGGCCCTCATCACGCAGTGCGACCCGGGCCTGAAGGGCGACACGGCGAGCGGTGCCACCAAGCCCGCCACGCTCGAAACCGGTGCGGTCGTGCAGGTTCCGCTCTTCGTGAAGGAGGGCGAGCGCATCCGTGTCGACACCCGCACCGGTGTCTACGTGGAGCGCGTTGGCTGAGCCCGCGGCCAGGCCGGCGACGCCCGCGAGCGCCGCTGCACCCCGGAAGCCCGTCCGGGCCATCGTGCTCTCCGGAGGCGGAGCGCGAGGAGCCTATGAGGCGGGTGTCCTGCGGCATCTGCTCGACGAGCTGCCGAAGCGGCTCGGCCATCCGCCGCGCATCGACGTCGTCTGCGGCACCTCGGTCGGCGCCATCCACGCCTGCTTCCTCGCGGCCACGGCACACCAGGGCGAGGGACGCGGCGCGAGACTCGCGAGCGTCTGGCAGGGCTTCCGTCTGGCGGAAGTGCTTCCGGTCTCGACCAGCGACCTGTTCCGGCTGCCGCGGCGGCTCCTCGGGCTCGGCCGCGTCGCCGCGGAGCTGCGCGGCGGCGGCCTGCCCGCCCGCCTCTACGGCCTGCTCGACACGACGTCTCTCGAGAACGTGGTGCGCAGCGCAATTCCGTGGCGAAACATTCGTTCGAACCTGAAAGCGGGCCTCGTCAGCGCCGTCTGTATCGCGGCCACCGAGATCGCAACCGGAAACGTCGTCTGCTTCGTCGAGAACCGTGACCGCCGGCTCCCGCCGTGGTCGCGCGACGTCACGATCGTCTCGCGCGCGGCGCGGCTGCTCTCTGAGCATGCCCTCGCTTCGGCGGCGATTCCGATGCTCTTCCCTGCGGTGCGGATCGGCAGCACCTACTACGCGGATGGCGGCCTTCGCATGAACACGCCGCTCTCGCCGGCGATCCATCTCGGCGCCGACCGCATCCTCGTGATCGCGCTGCGCGCCGGACCGGCCGAGTCGCGAGAGGCCCTGCTCTCGAACAGCCGGGTCTCGGACTACGGCAACCCCGTCTTCCTGTTCGGCAAGGTGCTGAACTCGCTGCTGCTCGATCACATCGACACCGACCTCGCGCGCATGCGCGTGATGAACGAGCTCATCAGCGACGGCGAGAAGGCCTTCGGCCCGAGCTTCCTGCCGCGCGTGAACGCCGTCGCGCACGAGGGGCAGCGCCACGCCTTCCAGCGCATTCACGACGTCGTGATCCGTCCGTCGGCCGACGTGGGGCTGCTGGCAGGGCACGTGCTCGCCGCCAAGCGTGCCGCCGGAAAGCTCACACCGCTGCTGCGCCTCTTCCTGCGCTCCATCAACGCCTCGGGCGTTCCCTCCGAGGCCGATCTGCTCTCCTACCTGCTCTTCGACGAGGAGTTCGCCACTCCGATGATCGAGCTCGGCATGGCGGATGCGCGGGCGCGCGAGGACGAGCTCCTGCACTTCTTTTCCGACGACTGACGTCCGGGGGGCCGGAATGCGCGGCGACCAGCTCTCGCGACAATGGAGGCTCTTCCAGCGGCTGGCGCGCAGCCACTACGGCCTCGGTCTCGACGAGCTCGTGGAAGAGCTCGAGTGCACGAAGCGAACGGTGTACCGCGATCTCGAGGCCCTCATGCTCGCGGGCTTCCCCGTCGTCAGCGAGAAGCGCGACGGCCGCGTTCACTATCGGCTGCTCGAGAGCTTCCGGATCGGTGACGTTCCCTTCACGTCCGACGAGATCCTCGCACTCGCCTTCAGCGAGGATCTGCTGCGCACGCTCGAGGGCACGGTCTTCCACGACTCCGTCCGCAGCGCGCTGACCAAGATCCGCGCCTCGCTGTCACCTGCCCTGGCCGACTACCTGGCGCGTCTGGGAGGGTCGTTCCGCGTGCTCCCGGGCCCGCACAAGAGCTACGCGCGCTTCCGCGACACGATCCGCGGTCTGAACGACGCGGTGCTCGCGTGCCAGACCATCCGAATCCGCTACCGGACCGGCGGCACGGGTGCCGCCTCCTCCCGCGAGCTCGATCCCTACCGGGTCTGGTATCGAAGCGGCGGCCTCTACGTGGTGGGCCTCGATCACCGCTCCGGAGAGATCCGCACCTTCGCCGTGGATCGCATCGGCACGCTCGCCGGAACCGGAAGCCGCTTCGTGCCCCGAAAGGACTTCGACTTCGACGCCTACATCGGCTCCTCCTTCGGCGTGGTGCACGAGCCGGCCACGAAGGTATGCATCCGCTTCGAGAAGCCCTGGGCGACCTATGTCGAGGAGCGGACCTGGCATCCGAGCCAGAAGCTCACCCGCCTCGCCGATGGCCGCCTCGAGCTGGCGCTCGAGGTTGGGGGCTCCTCGGAGCTCCGGAGCTGGGTGCTCTCCTTCGGCGCCGGCGCCGAGGTGCTAGAGCCGGCAGCCCTGCGCAGCGAGGTCGCCCGCGAGCTCGATGCCGCTCGCGGGCGCTACGCGGGCGGTGAGGGGGTCGGGGCCGCGAGCCGCCGTCAGCGCGGCTCGTCGCCGGCGAAGGCGAAGTAGCTCTCGCCGGGCAGCAGCCGCAGGGAGCGGACCGCCTCGAATCCGACCTCGCGCATCTGGCTCTCCAGCTCTGCCGGCTCGGGCAGTCGCCCACAGCCCCGCGTGGAGGCGCTCCAGAGATCGAGCAGGTGCATGGTCGGGCCTCCGCCCTGACAGCCCGTGGTGGCGACGAGACGTCCGCCGGGGCGCAGGAAGCGCCGCAGATGCGCGAAGAGTGCGACACGCTCCGCGACCGGGAAGTAGTAGACGTTGTTGTGGAGGGTCACGAGATCGAACTCGCGCGCAGGCGTCCGCTGGCGCACGTCGCCCGTCTCGACCTTCGTGCGCCCTGCAAGCCCCCATTCCCTGAGATTCGCGATCGCCGCCTCGGCGACGCCGGGCTGGAGCTCGAGAGCGAGCGCCGAGAGGTCGGGATTGCGCTCCGCGGCATGGCGCACGTAGGTGCCCGAGCCGCAGCCGACCTCGAGCAGCCGCACGGACCCCGACTTGGGGAAGAGCGCGTCGATGGCGTCGCAGATCGCGAACTCGGCAACGCGGGACGAGCGGGCGATCACGGTCCCATCCTGGTCCGAGAGGCTCCAGAGCTCTCCCCGGCGCAGGCGCCCGGGCGTCTCGAGCAGAAGCGCGTGGTGCAGCGTGGCCATCTCTTCGACCATCGCCGCCAGATCGTCGTTCGCCGGATCGGCGAGACGCCGGGCGAGGAGGCCGCGCAGCCGCCATCCCTCCGGACCGCAGCCGAGCTCTCCGAGATTCTCGCCGACACGCAGCCAGGCCTCGAGCGCTTCGCGCCCTCCCTCTCCGGGCGCGAGCTCGGCGGCCAGCCGCTCCGCCGGAACGGGCCCGCTGCGCAGCCGCACCAGCACGCCACTGCGTGCCGCGCCAGCGAGCCAGATCACGCGATAGAACCGCGGTGCCGACCGCGCCAGGCTCAGCAGCAGGCGCAGACGACCGCTTCTCATCAGCTTCCACAGGCTTCCTGCTCTCATCGCGTCTCCTTCGGCTTGCGGGAACGGGCACCCTCGAGCTGGAGCTCGAGCGCAAGGCGCAGCGCTGCCTCGGCCTGCGTGCGCGTCACCGAGCGCGCCATCAGCCAGGCCTGGATCCAGAACGCATAGTGCGCAAAGAAGGCTGCGGCGAGCACTTCGGCCTCCCGGTCTGCTCGCACCTCGCCCCGCGCCTGCGCCCGCTCGACCAGGGCGCGCACGTGCGCCGTGAAGTCCAGGGTCAGACCGCCCAGACCGGTCGCCTCGTGCTGCCGCAGGAAGAGCTGCTCGATCAGGTCGTGCGCGAGCACGGGATGCGCCGCATAGAAGTCGATGAAGGCGCCGAACAGCCGCATCAGACCGGGGAGGAGGGAATCGTCGGCATGCAGGTGCGCCGCGGCTTCGGAGAAGAGGCGCCGGGACTCGTCTTCGAAGACGCGGAAGAGCAGGTCCCGCTTGTCCTGGGCGTAGAGGAAGAGCGTTCCCGTGCCAATGCGCGCCCGGCGGCAGATCTCGCGTGCGGTCGCACCCGCAAAGCCCTTCTTCTCGAACAGCTCTCCGGCCGCGCGGAGCAGGCGCTCGCGCTTCTCCCGCTTGTTACGCTCGCGCTGCCCCTCCGGCTCGGGTCTCGGCCTGGGTTCGCGTTCCGACCGGGCGACCGGCGGAGCTTTCGGCCCGGCTCTCGATGTCGTTGCACGTCGCATCGCATGAATTATGAACTAGTTCATTTTTATTGCAAGGGGTGCGGTCACGGCGCGCACGGGCGCCTCAGCCCGCGGCCCGCTCGCGGGGAGCCGCCGATCCGCGGGCCGGCAGCAGCCGCGCCGCCGCGGCCACGCCGAACACGAGGACCCCGGCCAGCCAGAAGGGAAGCGCTGCGCGCAGGTCGAAGAGCGAGCCGGCCACCGCGGGCCCGAGGATGCGTGCGAGCGAGGCGCTCGACTGGAACACGCCCATCACGGCGCCGCGCGTGCGCGGCGTCGTGCCGAGCGACAGGAGGCTCATCAGCGCGGGCTGGGAGATCCCGCGGCCCACGGCGGAGACCGCGAGCGGAACCAGCAGCAGTGCCACGCCCGGCGCCACCGGGATGGCCGGGCACGCGATCGCGAGCAGCAGCGCGCCGGCGCCGACCAGCGTGCGTTCCTCGAAGCGAGCGGCCAGCGGTCGCATGGCGCCGCCCTGGACCACTCCCATGACCACCGCCATGCCCACGAGGATCACCGCGACGTGCTGCGCGTCGTAGCCGAACCGCTCCAGCATGAAGAAGGCGAAGACCGTCTCGATCTGCGTGACGGCGAGCGTGAGCGTGAAGTTCGTGAGGCAGAGGCGCCGCACGGCCGGATTCCGCAGCAGGGCGAGGCGATCGCGGTCCACGGGGCCCTCCGCGGCTGCCGCGAGCCGTGCCGGCTCGCGCAGCGTGACGAGCGCGAAGACCCAGTTGCAGGCAGCGAGGCCCGCCGCAAAGAGGAGCGGCACGCGGTAGCCGAGGGGAGAGAGCGCGCCGCCGATCGCCGGACCGATCAGAAAGCCTACGCCGAAGCTCGCGCCGAGCATCCCCATCCAGCGCGTCCGCTCCTCGGGCGGTGTCGCGTCCGCGATGTAGGCCGAGGCCACGCTCACGTTCGCAGCGAATGCCCCTGCGAGAAGGCGCGCCAGGAAGAGGCCGGCGAGGCTGCTCGCGAGGCCGAGGAGCAGGAGCGCCAGCGCCGTTCCGGCCACGGTGAAGAGCAGCACCGGCCGGCGGCCGACGCGGTCCGAGAGCCGACCCCAGAGCGGCGCGAAGGCGAGCTGCGCGGCGGAGTGGCTCGTGAGCAGCAGGCCGAGCGTGGTGGCGCTCGCGCCCAGCTCCCTCGCGTAGAAAGGCAACACCGGCATCACGATGCCGAAGCCGATGAGATCGACGATGACGACGCCGAAGACGGCGGAGAGCGCGGCGCGGCCGCCGGCCCATCCCCGAGATTGATCGCGAATGATGATTACGCCAGCGAGCCGGTGTCCACGAAGTTGCTCCCCTCGAAGTCGCCGAGGCGTCTCCGGTGTTCCTGCATCAGCCGAAGCATGGGCGCTCTCCTCGGATCGACTCGCGGCGGGGCCCGCGAGAGGGGCCGGTGGGCCCGCAACGAGCCTCGGCACGCTATCCAAGCGATGGGTCGGAAGCCAACGGAGATGGAGCCGTGTGCTCCGCATGGCACGCGCGCCAGGCCGCCCTACCCTGCGGCCCGATGCCTCTCGTGAGCGACGAAGAGCTCCGCAACCTTCTCGGCCGCACGCGCAGCATCGCGGTCGTCGGCATCAAGGCCGGCGCCAGTGACGACGCGTTCCGAGTGCCGCTGCACATGCAGGCATGCGGCTGGCGCATCCTGCCCGTCAGCCCGCGCCTGCAAGAGGTTCTCGGCGAGCGCTGCGTGCCGACTCTCGCGCAGATCGGCGAGCCGATCGATCTGGTGAACGTCTTTCGGGCGGCGCAGAACGTTCCGGCGCACGTGGACGAGATCCTCGCCCTTCGCCTGCGCCCGCTCGGCGTCTGGCTTCAGCTCGGCATCCGTCACGAGCCGTCGGCCATGCGCCTCGAAGCCGCGGGCATCGCCGTGGTGCAGGACCGCTGCCTGATGGTCGATCAGCGGCGGCTGGGCGTCCGTCCGTCCCCAGCACGGAGCGCGTCGTGAGCCGTGACGACGGCACCCGCACGGTCTATTCGAGCCACGCCGGCCGCCTCTGCCCCCGCTGCGCGCGGCCGGTCGCAACGTGCCGCTGCCGGGCGGTGGTCGCGGCGCGCGCGGTGGCCGGCGACGGCGTCGTGCGCGTGGGCCGCGAGAAGCAGGGCCGCGGCGGCAAGACCGTGACGACCCTCACCGGGATTCCGCTCGGGAGCGACGGCCTCCGGGATCTCGCCGCCGAGCTCAAACGCCGCTGCGGCAGCGGCGGCACGGCGCGCGACGGTGTGATCGAGATCCAGGGCGATCACGTCGAGACGCTGATCGCAGAGATCACGGCCCGCGGCTGGCGCGCGAAGCGCGCTGGCGGCTGATCCGCGCGGAGGCTACTCGCGTTCGCGCCAGCGCAGAGCGCGGCGCTGCAACCAGCGCACGCCGAAGACGTCGACCAGGCCGACGAAGAGACGATTGCCGATGCCGTACTTCGACCGGCCGTAGCGGCGCGGACGATGCGCGACGGGCATCTCCATCACCCGCGCGCCTTCGAGACGAAGCAGCGTGGGCAGGAAGCGGTGCATCCCCTGGAAGGGGCGGACGCGCTTCAGGTAGCTGGTACGAACGACGCGCAGCGAACAGCCGACGTCCGTCACCGACTCCTGTGTCATCCAGTTGCGGAAACCGTTCGCAATGCGGGAGGAGAGGCGCCGCGTGAGACCGTCGTTGCGCTGCACGCGCACACCGTTCACGACGTCGGCCTCGTCCATGTGCGCGAGCATGCGGGGGATGTCGGCGGGATCGTTCTGCAGGTCGGCATCCAGCATCACGGTGAACTCACCCCGCACCGCCTCGAAGCCCGCCGCCAGCGCCGCCGACTGGCCGTGGTTGCCGTCCAGCGCAACGACGCGCACGCGGGCATCCTCGCGCTCGAGGGCGCGAAGGATCGCGAGGCTCTCGTCCGTGCTGCCGTCGTCGACCAGCACGAATTCGACGCCCCCCGTGAATCCCTCGAGAGCCTTCCCGAGCTCCTGGTACAGCAACGGGAGCGACTCGGCTTCGTCGTGGATGGGGACGACCACGGAGAGCTTCGGGACGGAAGTCAAGCCATCACCTCCGGGCCGGAGCGTACACGGGATCGGCGCCGAGGGCCGCGGCCAGCGCCTCCTCACGCGACGCCGCCGCGTTGTCGCCACGCTGGCGGTGTGCGATGGCGAGATTGAGATGCGGATCGCGCGCCGATGGATCCAGCTCCACAGCACGCTCGAGCCGGCGTACTGCGGCGTCGCGGTCTCCGGCCGCGTAGAGCGCGACCGCGAGACGATTCTGGACAGCGGCATCGGTTGGCACGGCCGCCGTCCGGGCGCGCAACAGCGACAGCGTCGCCTCGCGGGTCGGCGCGACGAAGGCGGGCTCCCAGGCGTCGTAGCGCAGCGCTCCGTAGCGGAAACGCCCTCGCCCCTGGCTGCGGAACAGCTCGCCTCCCACCACGCGCATGGCCTCGTGGTCAAAGGCTTCGTAGTGCTCCGCCTGCGGCCGGCAATCCGGCGCATACGTCACGAAGTCCCAGGCCACCAGCCGATTGTCGCGCAGGAGGAGCCAGCTCCCGGGCTGCATCCGTGGCGGCGGCTGGCGAGCGTCGCATTCTTGCGTCACCAGCACGAGGTAGGAGCCGCGCGCTTCCGAGCCCGGACGTCCTGCCACCTGCGGGAGCGTGCGTTCCATCGCCACGCCGCCCACCAGCTCGGCTACGCGCAGCGCACCGACCGCGACGCCGGACTCCGGGTTGTGCAGCACGGCGAGAACGCGGTCGATGGAGTCGCCGGCCGCGACGTCGATCAGATCCTCACCGCGCGTTCCCGGGTTGGCCTCGAGAAACACCTGCAGCGGATCCGGCGCCGGCATCTCGTCGCCCCGGGCGGCGGCGCCGAAGAGCAGCACGAGAGCGACGAGTGCGGCGCGCTCAGCCCTCACGACAGAGAACGAACCAGCTCCCGAGATCCTTGCCGCCACGCGCTGCAGCGCCGATCGTGACGTGCTCGGATACCCGCCGCAACGTGTCCACCATGTTGCCGTAGACGAGACGGCCGAGGCCCCGATCGTTGGTCCGGATCGGGGGCCAGCCGGCAGGCGCCTGCGTCGGCACCTCGCGGTAATCGATCAGCACCTCTGCGCAGGCGGTGTCCTCGCGCGCCACGAAGTAGCCAGGCCCCGTCAGCGGCGACATCGTCTGGAAGTTGAAGCCGATGACGCGGCGGGGCGCCGCGGCATCCTCGCCGCTCGGCCGCGCGAAGCGCTTCTCGAATTGCGTGAACACGGGCAGCGTATTGCGACCGTAGTGACGCACGGGCACGAGGTCCGGCGTCGCAGGCGGCACCAGATCCACGAGCCGCAGCGCGGCGAAGCCCTTC
>CAYOIG010000127.1:0-3217 GCA_964403915.1 uncultured Myxococcaceae bacterium | reverse complement strand
CAAGCAGGCCGAGGAGGCGCTGCGTGAGAGCGAGGCGCGTTACGCCCTTGCCGTTCGCGCCTCGAACGACGGCCTCTGGGACTGGAATCTCGGTAGCGGACGCGTCTATTACTCGCAGCGCTGGAAGGTCATGATCGGACTCGACGAGGAAGAAGCCATCGATGGCCTCGGCGACTGGCTCGACCGCATCCACTCCGAAGACCGCGCACGGGTGCAGGGAGAGCTCGACGCCCACCTCGAAGGCCACTCGGACCACTTCGAGAGCGAGTTCCGAATCCGGCACCGCGACGGCAGCTTCCTTTGGGTGCTGTCTCGCGGGCTCGCCGTCTTCGACGCAGAGCAGCGGGCCGTGCGCATGGCAGGCTCCCAGGCGGACGTCACGAAGCGAAAACTCGCGGAAGAGCGCCTCTTCCACGACGCCTTCCACGACACGCTCACGGGACTTCCGAATCGCGCGCTCTTCAGCGACCGACTCAGCCGCTCCCTCTGGCGCGCGCGCCGCCGCGAGGACTACCGCTTCGCCGTCGTCTTCCTCGATCTCGACCGCGTGAAGCTCGTCAACGACAGCCTCGGTCACCTGGCAGGCGATCGGCTGCTGCTCGCCATCGCGCGGCGGATCACGCATTGCCTGCGTGCAGCCGACTGCGCCGCACGCATCGGCGGAGACGAGTTCGCCATCCTGATCGACGACCTCGGCGATCCGTCCGATGCAATCCGGGTGGTGACCCGCCTGCAGCAGGCGATCCACGCGCCCGTCACCGTCGGTGGCGAAGAGGTCTACACCACGGCCAGCATCGGCATCGCCTTCTACAGCGAGCGCTACGAGAGCCCGGAAGAGATGCTGCGCGACGCGGACACCGCGATGGATGCGGCCCGCGCCGCAGGCGGGGCGCGCTACCAGATCTTCGATCAGGGCATGCACGACCGCGCGGTGGCACGCCTCCAGATCGAGAGCGCGCTGCGGCGCGGGATCGAGCGCGACGAGCTCCGGGCCTTCTATCAGCCCGTAGTCTGCCTCGAGACCGGGCGGCTCGCGGGCTTCGAGGCGCTCCTGCGCTGGGAGCATCCCGAGCGCGGCCTCGTGATGCCGGCGGAGTTCGTTCCGGTGGCCGAGGAGACCGGCCTGATCCACAAGCTCGGTCGCTGGATCCTCGCCGAGGCGTGCAGCCAGATGGCGCGCTGGAGCCGGGAGCATGGCGCGGCCGAGACGCTCAGCATGAGTGTCAACCTCTCGGGACGCCAGCTCGCCGAGAGCGATCTCGTCGCGCACACGGTGAGAGTGCTCGCGGAGACCGGGCTTGCGCCCGCCCGCCTGACGCTCGAGATCACGGAGTCGGCCGTGATGCAGGATGCCGAGACCGCCATCGAGCGCCTCTCGGAGCTGCGCGCCCTCGGCGTCGGCATCAGCATCGACGACTTCGGAACGGGCTACTCCTCTCTGTCCTACCTGCATCGCCTCCCGCTCACGGCTCTCAAGATCGACCGCACCTTCGTCTGGGCCATGGGGCCGAATGCTCGCGAGACGCAGATCTGCCACGGCATCGTGGCCCTCGCGCAGGGCCTCGGCCTCACCGTCACGGCCGAGGGCATCGAAACCGAGGAGCAGCGGCGCCGGCTGCACGATCTGCGCTGCCCCTTCGGGCAGGGCTACCTCTTTGCGAAGCCCCTTCCCGCAGGCGCGGCCGCCGAGCTGCTGCAGAGCAGCCGGAGCTGGTGAGTCGCCCAGCGCGCCCACGGGCCGCAGCGCTCCGACCGCACGCCTAGCGGCGGGAGCGCAGCGCGACCCCCAGCAGCCCGAAGCACGCGAGCGCGAGGCTGCCCGGCTCTGGCACGACGGTGATGCCATAGCTGCCGGCCGCGTTGCCCGAGCTGTTGGACAGGGAGTTCGAGCTGGAGCTGCTGCTCGACCAGGCACCAGCCAACGCATCGAAGGCCTGCGAGCTGAAGGTCGTGCCGAGGATCGGCACCGTGACGGAGCCGCTGGCGTAGAAGTGGATTCCGAGGTCGGAGACGGTGCCGCCGAGGACGACGGCGAGCACGCTGAGCGCAGACGACGACGTGCCCGGCGGAAATACGAAGGCCGGCGCCAGCGAGGCCGAGACGTCGTAGCTGCCGTCGATGGCGAGCTGGGCGGAGTCGAGCGCGAAGGTCTTCTGGAACGTTCCGCCCGGCGTGAGCGGGAAGCAGAACGCCCGGATGCAGTTCTGACCCGAGGTCGTGAGGTAGTCCACCTGGACGAGGACGGGGCTCGCCTCGGCCTGTGCCGATTTCAGCACCAAAGCTGCCAGGGCGACGAGCGCCCACCGCAACCGCGAAGTCATCCATCCCACCTTCGTCACCACAGCCGCGCGAACGTTGTGTTCCATGCTGACGAAGTGGCCGCAGCGACGAAAAGGTGGCATCAGCTCCTGCGCGCGAGGAAGCGGCCCTGGGCGATCTTGCCCGCGTGCGCGAGCTGCTGCAGGAACGTCATCTCCCCGGCGACGGCTGCCACGGCGTTGCCGTCGAAGGAGAGGACGCGCAGCGCGTCGTAGGTGAGCTGCATGTCGACCATCTGCAGGTAGAGGTCGACGTAGGGCGCAAAGCGGCCGGTGTCGGAGGCCTCGCTCACCGTGCAGCCGCTCTTCTCGAGCAGCCCGCGGTAGTCGGCGATGCTGGCCAGCGACGGGAACTTCATGAACCGCAGGTAGCGCTCGGCCTCTGCGTCCGAGAGCCCTGCCGGCCCCTCGACCCAGTCGGTGAAGGCGATGACGCCTCCCGGCTTCACGATGCGCGCGGCCTCGGCGATGAGCCGGGGCTTGTCCTCGACGTAGCACCACGCGTCTTCGCCCCAGACGAAGTCCGCCTTCCCCGCCGGCAGCCCGCTGTCGCAAACGTCGCCGAGCTCGAACGTGATGCGGTCGCCGAGGCCCTCCTCCTTGCAGCGGCTGCGGCCCAGCTCGACCACCGTCTTCGTGGCGTCGACGCCGGTCATCGAGGCGACACCGCGGAAGCGCACCAGGAAGCGCATGCCTGCGCCGTTGCAGCAGCACAGATCGACGCCGCGCTGGCCTGCGCCGACGCCTGCGCGCTCCGCCAGATCCATCGACGACTTGAAGCCGCCCATGTGGATCTGCTGACCCATGATGAGCTCCCAGAGGTCACCCTCTGCTCCGCTGTACACCGCGTTGACGTCGGCAAGGTGGATGTCTGCGAGACGCTTCACGATCGTTCCTCC
>CAYOIG010000126.1:0-11340 GCA_964403915.1 uncultured Myxococcaceae bacterium | reverse complement strand
GGCGCGAAGCGTTCTACCTCGCCAAGGTTCACGCGACGCGCGGCGCGTACTGGGAGGAGACGCAGGCTGCGCTCAGCAACGACGGGTCGCGGGTGGTGTGGGCCGACAACTGGGGCCAGGACGTGGGGCAGGAGCGCTCGTTCGTGATGCAGCTCGATCTGCCCGACCACTGGAGAGAGCGTCTCGAGTGAGCCCCGACGCGGAGCGCGCCCGCGCGCTATGCCCGGACGGCGACGAAGAAGCCGCCGAGGCCGAGGACGTCCTGCGATGCCTCGACGCGAAGCCCGCGTGCCGAGAGGGCCTCGCGGAACTGGTCGTGGTCGAAGCGTCCCTCTTCCGGGTGCTCGAGGAGCCGGCGCGTCACGGGATGGGCGGTGAAGCGACCAAAGATCTCCTCCGCGTAGAGCCGGCCGCCCGGCGCGAGCACCCGGCGAATCTCGGAGATCGCGTCTCGCCAGCCGGGCACGTGGTGCAGGATTCCGAAGTCGAAGACGGCGTCGTAGCAGCCATCGGGCGCGTCGATGTGGCAGACGTCACCGACCGATACGTGCACCGTATCTCCGAAGCGAGCCAGCCGCTGCTGCGCGAGCGCGACCATGGCGGGGTCGACGTCGAAGGCGTCGACGCGCTCTGCGCCGAAACATTCGAGGATGAGCTCCGTGCCGACCCCGCGGCCACAGCCCACCTCGAGCGCGCGGCCGCCGCGCATCCTGCCCCCCATGCGCAGCAGCCGGGGCACCTCGAGATGACGCTGCGCGGCGGCGCGCAGGGGGTTGTTCATGAGCTTCGTCTCGACCCAGTTGAGCCGCATGGCCGCCTCCTCACCACCCCAGGTAGCGGGGTGTCCGCTGCCGGTACGCACGGTAGGCCTCACCGTAACGCGCTTCGAGGAAACCCTCCTCGCGCAGGATCTGCAGGTGGATGGCGACCACGGTCAGCAGCGCGAAGAGGCCGAAAAAGAGCCGGCCGGTCAGCAGGAACGTCCCCACGGCTGCGGCGTCCATGAACACGAAGATCGGGTTCCGAGACCATGCGAAGACGCCCGACGTGACGAGGGCTCCCGGGGTTTCGCGGTCGATGCCCACGCGCCAGGAGTCGCCGAACGACAGCAGCGCGGCGGCGAAGAGCGCGATGCCGCCGGTCATCATCACACAGCCCGCGAGTCGAAACGCGAGGCCCTGCAGCACGACGGCATGGAGCCGCTCGGGAAACAGGAGCCAGGGGAGCGGCCAGGAGGCGGCGAAGGCCTCGTAGACCCAGAGCGGAAGCGCCACGACCAGCAGGGCTTCGGTCGCCGCCTCGCCGGGCCGCTTGCCGCGCGAGATCCGGATGGGATCGATGCCTCGCGCGAGCCGCATGTGGACCGTCCGCCCGATGAAGAGCAGGAGGAAGGCCGCGAGGGCCCCGATCTGGAACACGTCGAAGGTCCGCTGCACGTCGCCATGATGTGAGGTTATCCTCAGGTTTTCACCTCGCATTCCGAAGGACGGCCGATGGCTGCAGCTCGCGCGCTAAGCCCGCGAAAAAGACCGCGTCAGGAGCGCTCCCGACAGACCGTGGCCGCGATTCTCTCCGCAGCGGCTCAGCTTCTGGAACGCAGGGGCTATGCCGCCGCCACCACGGATGCGATCGCGCGTCGGGCGGGCGTCTCGGTGGGCTCCGTCTACCAATACTTCCCGAACAAGGATGCGATCCTGGTGGCGCTGGTCGACCGCCACATGGACGAGGGGTTCGAACGGATCTGGCGCCTACTCGAAGCGGCGCGCGCCCAGCCCCTCGACGTCGAGGGGCTGCTGCGGCGCGTGGTCGACGCGATGATGGCGCTGCACGCCAGCGAGCCGCGTCTGCACCGTGCGTTGTTCGAAGAGGCGCCGCTGCCCCCGAGCCTTCGGCGGCGTCTCGAACGGCTCGAGGACCAGTTCGCGGCCGGGGTCGCCACGCTGCTCGCAGGCTGGCCGGGTCTTGGCCCCCGGAGCCGGGCGCTCGCCGCCCACGTGGTGGTGCGTGCCGTGGAGGGCCTCGTCCACGGCTTCATCCTGCATCCGCCGTCCGGCATCGAGGCCGATGCCTTCACGAGCGAGGTCGTGGCTCTGCTGGTTCGCTATCTGCATGGCGCCGCCGTGCCCGGGTCGCTGGCAGCCGGCGAGGGGGCGTCCGATCATTGACCCTCCAGCCCCGGAGGAGCCCGCATGCCCGCCATCACGATGTATACGACGGAGACCTGCCCCTACTGCGAGCGGGCGAAGCAGCTGCTCACCCGCAAGGGGCAGACCTGGACCGAGATCAACCTCGAGGCCGAGCCCCGGCGGCGAACCGAGATGGTCGAGCGCACGGGACAGCGGACCGTGCCGCAGATCTTCATCGGAGAGCGGCACGTGGGAGGGAGCGACGAGCTCCACGCCCTCGAGGAGAAGGGAGAGCTCGACGCGCTCCTCGGCCTCGCCCCCCGGCGCACCGCCGCCGTGCCCGAGCGGGTGCGCGTGGTGATCGTCGGCAGCGGTCCGGCTGGCTACACGGCGGCCATCTATGCCGGCCGCGCCGACCTCGCGCCCGTCCTGCTGGCGGGTCTGCAGTTCGGAGGGCAGCTCATGCTGACCACCGACGTCGAAAACTATCCGGGCTTTCCCGAGGGCGTGAGCGGGCCCGAGATGATGGAGCTGTTCCAGAAGCAGGCCGAGCGATTCGGCACGCGCGTGATCGCCGAGGACGCGACGGCGCTCGATCTCTCGCAGCGGCCCTTCCGCGTGACGAGCGACGAGCACGTCTTTCTGGCCGACGCCGTGATCGTCGCCACCGGCGCCTCGGCGCGCTGGCTCGGCATCGAATCGGAGAAGCGTCTGCTCAATCGCGGCGTCTCCGCGTGCGCCACGTGTGACGGTGCTCTCTTCCGCGGCAAGTCGATGGCCGTGGTGGGTGGCGGCGACACGGCCCTCGAGGAGGCTCTCTTTCTCACGCGCTACGCCACGAAGGTGAGCCTCATCCACCGCCGCGACCGGCTGCGCGCCTCGAAGATCATGCAAGACCGCGCGCTGGCGAATCCGAAGATCGAGTTCGTCTGGAATTCCGAAGTGGACGAGGTGCTGGGGCGGGATTTCGTGACGGCCGTGCGCGTGCGCGACGTTCAGAGCGGCGAGAAGCGCGAGATCCCGGTCGAGGCCCTCTTCGTCGCCATCGGCCACAAGCCGAACACCGATCTCCTGCGCGGCCAGCTCGAGCTCGACCCGGTCGGCTACATCCGGGTGGAGCCCGGCTCCTCGCGCACCGGCGTCGCGGGCGTCTTCGCCTGCGGCGACGCGACCGACCCCGTCTACCGCCAGGCCATCACCGCCGCGGGAACGGGCTGCATGGCGGCCATAGACGCCGAGCGCTGGCTTGCGGAGCACGGGGTCGAGTAGCCGGGGTGAGGGCCCCCCGCGCCCCTGCGCTAGCCTTCTCGCCGATGGGGATCACCCGGGAAACGCTCGAGCTCCTGATCGCCCGCTCCACCGACATCGTGGTGGCGACGGACCGCAAGGGCATCGTCGTCTACTACAACGACGGGGCGAAGCGAATTCTCGGCTACGGCCCCGAAGAGGTGCTCGGCGCCTTCGTCGGCCACCTGTATCCGAGCGTCGACGAGGCGAAGCGCGTGGCAAATGCCATGCGCAGCACGAGCTTCGGCGGCAAGGGCGTGGTGGAGACGCTCGAGACCGCATTCGTCTCGAAATCTGGCGAGAAGATCCCGGTCGCCATCTCCGGCACGCTGCTCTATGACGAGAGCGGACGAGAAGACGGCACCATCGGCTTCGCAAAGGATCTGCGAGAGATCCTGCGCAAGGACAAGCTCGCCACCCTCGGCGAAGTGGCGATCGGTCTCTCGCACGAGATCAACAATCCGCTGGCCGTGATCGTGAATCAGGTCGAGCTGCTGGAGCGCGACGTCGAGCGACGCGCCGGCGACGAAGACTGCTCCGTCGAGCACGAACGCCTCGACGCGATCCGCCGCGAGATCGGTCGCGTGACCGGCATCCTCGACCGCCTCGGCGAGATGGCGCGCGAGGAGAACTATCAGACCGTCGGCTACGCGGGCACGGCCCGCATGGTCGATCTGCGTCACCGAGGGCATACGGTCGCCGAACGAGATCCGCGGCTCGCGGGTCTTCGCGTGCTGGTGGTGGACGACGACCTCGGCATCTCGCGCAGCCTCGGCGAAATCCTCACGGCGTGGGGCTGCGTGGTCGAGACGGCCGCCGACGGCGAGGAGGCGCTGCACCGGATCCGTGACGGACATTTCCAGCTCGTGCTCACCGACGTGGTGATGCCGCGCATGGACGGCTACGAGCTCTATCGCGAGATCCAGGTGCGGCATCCCGAGCTGCCGGTGCTGATGATGACCGCCTTTCATTACGACCGGGATCACATCATCAAGCGAAGTCGCCTCCTCGGTCTCGGCGGCGTCATCTTCAAGAAGCCCGTCGATCCTGCGCGGCTGAAGCAGGCGATCCTCGACATCGCGGGCAAGCAAGATAAGCCCGAGCCCGCCGCCTGACGCTCACGCTCCGTTCGGGCCGTGCAGCGGCGTTCGTGCCACGCAGAGCGCCACGACCTCCCGCGCCCCGGCGCGTCGAAGCACGCGCGCTGCCTCTTCCAGCGTGGCGCCCGTCGTGGCCACGTCGTCCACGAGCCAGACGCGCGGCGGCACGCGAATGCGCGCTCGAAACGCGTGCGCAACGTTCTGGCGCCGGGCCCGCCGATCGAGCCCGGTCTGGCTCGGCCCGTCGCGAAGGCGGACCAGCGCTCGCGGCGAGACGCGCGCGTGTTTCGCGCGGGCCAGCGCGCGCGCGAGCACGGCAGCGGGGTTGAAGCCGCGGCGGCGGAGGCCCGCAGGATGCTGCGGCACGGGCACGACGAGATCGGGCGCGGGGCCTTCGATTCGTGCGGCGGCATCGAGGAGCAGCGCCGTGAGCAGCGCCTCCGGCGCGGGATCGAGGCCGAGCAGGCCGGGCCGCGGATATTTGAAGCGCTGCACGAAGCGCTCGATCTCGCCCGCGTAGGGTGCCTCGGCGATCAGCCCTGCGAGCGGCGTGCGGTGCGCGACGCATGCGATGCACACGCCGCCGCCGCTCGCAGGCGCTGCACGGCAGCGCGGGCAATCGCCGCGGGGAAGCCGGGGCAAGGCCCGGGCGCAGGGGCCGCAGAGCGCTCCGCCGGCCACGGCACCGGCGCAGCGCGCGCAGGCCGGGGGAAAGAGCAGCTCGATCACCGAGAGCAGGAGGTCGCGCACGCAGCGTCCGCGGGACCGGGCGCGCCAGGAGGATCCGGCCGCCGGCCGTCGCGGTCAAGGGCCGCTATCCCTCGAGCGTCTCCACGTAGAGCCGTCGTACGGCCTCGATGTGGCGATCGAGATCGCCGCGCTTCCAGCTGCGCGTCGAAAGGGGAGGGTGCACCACGCACTCCACCCGCGCGGGCCGGATCACGAGGCTGTGCTTCGGCAGCGCGTCGAGAGCGTTGCGGAAAACGATGGGCACGATCGGCACCCTGGCCTGCATCGCCAGGTGGAAGGCGCCCTTCTTGAAGCGACCCACGCGCGTGGTGGAGCTGCGCGTGCCCTCGGGCGCGATGGCGATCGAGAGCCCGCTGCGCAGCACTTCGACGGCGGGCCCGAGGGCCGCCACCGCCCTCGCCGGATCCGCACGGTCGACGAAGACCATGCCGCTCCACGCAAAGACCCGGCCGAGCAAGGGCGTGCGGAGGAGCTCCTGCTTGCCGATCGGCACCACGTCGCGCCGGAGCAGCTTGCAGAGCAGCAGTGTGTCGATGCCGCTCTGGTGGTTGAAGATGAAGACGGCGGGACGCTGCGACCACAGATGCTCCTCACCCTCCACCGCGAGCTCGACGCCGGCGAGCGCCGTGCCAACCTCGCCCCAGGTCGCGATACCGACGTTGATCGCATCGCGGCGTGATCCGTTGAGGAGCGCCGCCGGAAGCCCCGAGAGAAAGCTCGGCACGAGGCTCGCGGCGGCGAGCCCCGTGCGCACGACCTCCGTCAGGCCGGGCGTTCCGCGGCTGCGGAAGCTGCGCGCCGGCCAGCTCCGCGCCTGCGCGATCTCGGAGAGCGTCCGATCCGGGTTGAGAGGCCGCGGGTTGCCCACGATCTCGAAGAGCGGGAGATCCTCGTGGCTGTCCGAGTAGAAGTAGCTCTTCGCGAGATCGCAGCCGGCCTTCTGGGCGAGCTCGCTGGCGTAGAAGGCCTTGCCTTCGCCGTAGCAGGTGGGTTTCACGACGCGGCCCGTGAAGGCGCCATCGCACACCTCGAGCCGGGTGCACAGCGCGTGCTCGATGCCGAGCGCGCGCGCAACGGGATCGACCTGATGCCCGAGCGCCGAGGAGACGATCGCAACCGTATGACCTCTCTCCTGGTGCGCCTCCACCAGCGCGCGCGACTCTGGATAGATCTGCCGGGCGAGCTGCTTCTCGAAGATCTCCTCGCCGAACTCCATCAGAGCGCGCTCGGAGAGGCCCCGGAAGGCGGCGGCCGCAGCGGTGACGAGCCCCGAGAAGCCGATCTTCCCCATGCTGAAGCTGGCGCCGGCAGCCACCGACTCGACCAGCTCCCGGGGCGACATCCGGCCCGAGAGCAGGCGCTCCTGGAAGAAGGCGAAGGCCGAGAAACCTGCCAGCAGCGTGCGGTCGAGATCGAAGAAGGCCGCCGTCTCGGGCCCTGCGGGCCCGCTCCGGATCTCGCGCGTCACCTGGGCGTAGAGCGGCACGGCAGCACCTCGGCGTTGCGTCAGCATACTCCGATCGGGGGCACGCGAAGATCTCCTGAGGCCAGGCCTCCAAGACGTTCTCTCTCGCGTTGCTGTCCGGCCCTCCTGCATGCGAGCTGCACCCTCCAGCGTGCCGATTCGCGCTCTTGCTGGCGCCGGCAGCGGCCGATAGGCCGCGACACGTTCCCCCGGCCCACGACCACATTGGACTGTGGAGCTCAGGGCCGCCGGGTGCGGCGGGAGGCGGCCATGGCAGACCTGCGGATCGGACTACTCACCTCGCAGCCTCTCCGGCCGTCCTCGCTCGCCGATCTCACCGGGGTGGCGGCCGGCCCGGTCGATCACGTCGGCACGATCGACCACGTGAGCTTCCACGGGGGCAGCGGCATCGATGGTCTCGTGACGGCGACGGCCATGGCGACGCTACTGCCCGAGCTTCCGGTCTACGTCGGCGTCTACCTGCTGCCGCTTCGCCATCCCGTCACCGTCGCGCGACAGCTCTCCACGCTGGCGCAGCTCGCGCCCGGGCGCGTGATCTTCGGCGTCGGCATCGGCGGGGAAGATCGGCACGAGGTCGAGATCTGCGGTGTCGACCCGGCCACGCGCGGCCGGCGGATGGATTCCTCGCTGCAGATCCTGCGCGCGCTGCTGCGCGGCGAGACGCTCTCCTGGGCCGACGAGTTCTATCGCATCGAGGGCGCGCGCATCCTGCCGGCGCCGATGCCTGCGATTCCGCTCGTGGTGGGCGGCAGATCCGACGCCGCGCTGCGGCGAGCGGGCCGTTTCGGCGACGGCTGGATCGGCGTCTTCAACTCGGCGCGCCGCTTCGCGGAGGCGACTGCGCGCGTGGGAGAGGAGGCCGCGCTCGCGGGCCGCGGTGCCGTCGACTGGCAGCATACGATGGAGATCTGGTGCTGCTTCGGCGATACGCGCGAGGCGGCGCGCAAGCGGCTCGCTGCAACGCTCGAGGAGTTCTACCGCCTCCCCTTTGCGCCCTTCGAGCGCTACTGCGCCTTCGGAGCACCGGAGCACGTGGCGGAGTTCCTGGCTCCCTACGTCGAGGCAGGCTGCAGGATCCTCAATCTCATCCCCGCCGCACCGCGGCTCTCGCATGCGGTCGAGGGAGTGGCCGAGGTCAAGCGCCTGCTCGGCCGCTGACAGCGAAACCCGGCGAGGTCTGCGAACCGAAGCGTCTCGTGTAGTCTGACCGTATGCCGCCTCCCTCAGGCCCTCCCGGTCCGCTCGCCGTCTGGGTCTCCCGGGTCTTCCATCCGTTCGTGGTGCCGCTGCCGGTGCTCGTAGCAGCACTGCGTCTCTCGGGCAGCTCGTGGCACGCCGCTCTCGGATGGACGCTCGTTTGTGTCGGAGGCGTGATCCTGCCGAGCGTCGCGCTCCTCGTCCGTGAGCGCCGGAGGAGCGGAGACGGCGACTGGTTCGTGACGGCAAGGGAGCAGCGACGCGGCCTCTACGGGCTCGGGATCGCGTGTCTTCTCGCGCTGCTTCCGATCGCTCACCTTCTCGGCGCACCGCGCCTGCTCGTCGCCAGTCTGGTCTCCGCCCTCGTGGCGACCGTGCTCGGTGCCGTCCTCAACCGCGTGACCAAGCCCAGCGTGCACGTTGGCGCCAGCGCTGGCTCGGCCGTTCTGCTCTCACACGCGGCCCCGCTGGCAGGAGCGGCGCTCGGCCTCGCTGCTCTCGGCGTGGCGTGGTCGCGCATCCGGCTCGCACACCATACACCGCTGCAAGTGGCCCTCGGCGGCGGCATCGGTGCGGGCTGCGCCGCGCTCGCGCTTCGCCTGCTCGGCTGATCCGGGCCTCAGAGCTCCACGCGCCGCAGGCGCAGCGCGTTCGTGATCACCGAGACAGAGCTGAGGCTCATGGCAGCTGCGGCGAGCATCGGACTCAGCAGCAGGCCGAAGGACGGATAGAGCACGCCAGCCGCAACGGGCACGCCGAGCGCGTTGTAAAGGAAGGCGAAGACGAGGTTCTGGCGGATGTTGCGGAGCGTCGCACGCGAGAGTCGTCTGGCGCGCAGGATGCCCCTCAGGTCGCCGCGCACGAGCGTCACGCCGGCGCTCTCGATCGCAACGTCCGTGCCCGTGCCCATGGCGATTCCGACCTGCGCCTGTGCGAGGGCAGGCGCGTCGTTGATGCCGTCGCCGGCCATGGCCACCACGGCGCCGCGCTCCTGCAGCCGGCGCACGGCCTCGGCCTTCTGCTCGGGAAGCACCTCGGCCATGACGTCGTCGAGGCCGAGCCGGCGCGCCACGGCCTCGGCGGTGGTGCGGCTGTCGCCCGTCAGCATCACGATGCGAAGGCCGTCCGCGTGCAGCGCGCGGATGGCCTCAAGCGTGGTCGGCTTGAGGGGATCCGCCACGGCCACGAGGCCGGCTGCACGGCCGTCGATCGCCACCAGCATCACCGTCTTTCCGTCGCTGCGCAGCCGCTCGGCGTCTGCGGTGAGCGCACGCGGATCGATGCTGTGCGCTTCGAGGAGGGCGCGCGTTCCGAGTAGCACGCTGCGTCCGCCGGCCGTTCCCGCAATGCCCTTGCCCGGGATCGCTTCGAAGCCGCTCGTCTCGGGCAGCGCGAGCCCGCGAGCGCTCGCGCCGGTCACGATGGCGGCGGCGAGTGGATGCTCGCTCGCACGCTCGAGGCTCGCTGCGAGAGCGAGCAGCTCACTCTCACCCGTCCCCGGCAGCGCCTTCACGTCCGAGAGCACTGGCTTGCCCTCGGTGAGGGTTCCGGTCTTGTCGACCAGCAGCGTATCGATCTGGCGCAGCGTCTCGATCGCTTCGGCGCTTCGGAAGAGAACGCCGGCGCCCGCGCCCTTGCCGGCCGCCACCATCACCGACATCGGTGTTGCAAGCCCGAGGGCGCAGGGGCAGGCCACGATCAGCACCGCCACGGCATTGACGAGTGCGTGGACGAGGCGCGGCTCGGGTCCGAGCCATGCCCACGCCAGGAAGGTCGCCACCGCGACGGCCACCACCGCCGGCACGAAGAAGGCGGCGACGCGATCGGCGAGGCGCTGAATTGGCGCACGGCTGCGCTGGGCCTCGGCGACCATCCGGACGATCCGCGCCAGCAGCGTTTCGGTGCCGACGCGCTCCGCGCGCATCACGAAGGCTCCCGTTCCGTTGACCGTGCCGCCCGTGACGGGATCCCCCGGCCCTTTCTCCACGGGGATGGGCTCGCCGGTGACGAGCGACTCGTCCACGGCGCTCGTGCCCTCGAGCACGACGCCGTCCACCGGGACGTGCTCGCCCGGTCGCACGCGCAGGCGATCGCCGACCACCACCGACGCGAGCGGAACGTCGGCCTCGCCTGCGTCGCCTTCGAGGCGCCGCGCCGTCTTCGGGGCAAGGCCGAGCAGAGCACGCAGCGCTGCACCCGTTCGGCTCCGCGCGCGAAGCTCCAGCACCTGGCCGAGGAGGACGAGCGTCACGATCACCGCCGCCGCCTCGTAGTAGATCGCCACCTGTCCGCCGTGGCCGCGGAACGAGGGCGGAAACAGGCCGGGTGCGACGGTCGCCACCACGCTGTAGCCAAAGGCGGCCCCGGTGCCGAGAGAGATGAGGGTGAACATGTTGAGGTGCCCGCTGCGCAGCGAGGCGAGGCCGCGGGCGAAGAAGGGTTTCGCACCCCAGAGCACGACGGGCGCCGAGAGCGCGAGCTGAAGCCAGGCGAGGCCGGCTCCGGCCGCATGCTGCAGCGGCTGTCCGGGAATGACGTCGGACATGGCGACCAGGAAGACCGGAAGCGTCAGCACCGCACAGACGCGAAAGCGTCGCTGCATGTCGTCGAGCTCGGGGTTGGCCTCCTCCTCGAGCGAGATCTCCATCGGCTCGAGTGCCATGCCGCAGATCGGGCAGTCGCCCGGCCCGTCGCGGATGATCTCCGGGTGCATGGGACAGGTGAAGCGGCGTGTCTCGGGAGCGCTCATGCTCGCTGCCGCCGCCTCGCGGTCTCGCCGTCGCGCCTCGCCCGGCGGCAGCGCGAGGTAGTGCTCCGGATCCGCCTCGAAGCTCGCCTTGCACTTCGGATTGCAGAAGCGATAGCTGCGGCCGTCGTGCTCCGCGCGCAGCGGAGCGTCCGGCTCGACCGTCATGCCGCAGACGGGATCATGAAGCGCGTCGCCCAAGAGGCCCCCTTCAGCTCTCCAGCACGAGGGTGAAGCCCCGCTTCCCGACGCGGTGTTGCGGGCTGCACGCGAGGAGCGCTTCGCAGCCCGTTCCGGCCAGCGCCTGCTCCACCGCCTGTCGCTCCGGAGCGGAGAGCCGCTCGAGCAGGTCGAGCACGCGCTGCACCATCCACAGCGCATACGGACTCGTGTAGCGCCGGAACGTGGCGTCGCGCAGGTGCGTTTCATGGAAGCCCACGGCACGGGGAGGCGCCTCGCCAGGCTTGCCGTGGGCGTCCGCCCAGCGCTCGAAGTCACGCACGGTGTCGAGCAGGAGCGGCACGGCATCGCGGCCGATGAGTCCGAGCAGATCGCGCAACGTCGGCGCGATCGCGTCCCCTGCGAGCCACTGACCGGCGGCATCCGGCTCGGGGTGATTCATGCGCTCGATCCAGTGGCAGGTGCGCG
>CAYOIG010000125.1:0-4197 GCA_964403915.1 uncultured Myxococcaceae bacterium | reverse complement strand
CCCAGACCTCGCGGATGGCCTCCATCACGGCCTTCTCGCCGACGACGTTCGAGACCGTGAGGTTGAGGCCCGCGCCCGTGAACCCGGCGAGGTCTTCGACGTTGGTGTCGCTGCGAACGAAGACGCCGCCGGCGCCCGGCGAGAGCCGCGCGAGCGCGTCGCGGAGCTGCGTGCGGAAGGCCTCCCCGGGCTCGACCGTCTCGGCCCAGCGCCGCATGCGCGCAAGGATCTTCGCGGCGGCCTGCTTCTGCTGTGCGGGCTTGCCTTTGATCTTCGCGAGGCTCGCGTACTGCTGCTGGAGCCAGCGGAAGACGGGCGGGCCACCGGGCTCGAGCGGCTGCTCGAGAAGCTGCCGGAACGCGCCGAAGGGGATCACCACGCCGTCCGGCACCTGCGGGCCGAAAGCGTGCTTCAGCTCGCCGAGGTTCGCGCTCTTGGGGCCCGCGAGCCGCCCGGCGTCGGCGGCACGCAGCTTCTCCAGCGGGATGAACTCCGTCGTCTGCAGGTCGAGCTTCGCAAGGTCGGGCTGGATGCGGACCTGCGGCGCGCTCTTCTCCTCGCGCCCGAAGGCCTCGTTCCACTGCGGGCCGTCGGCCTCGAGCTGCACCACGCCACCCGGGCTCACGGCGAGCACGACCTTCTTGCCGCTCCGTGCGCGGATCTCGTCGATCAGCTCGCGGCCCACCACGACGTTCGGGATGCCGAGGTTGCGCGCGAGAAGCTGCACGTGGGAGAGGGAGCTGCCCTCGCCCGCGGTGAGAATGCCCGCCACGGGCGGCAGCTCGGCGATGGTCTCGGGCAGGAGATAGATCCCTCGCGCGTCGAAGCCCTCGGTGTGTGCGAGATCGCGCGGCACGCGGATCGTGCCGCGCGCGAGGCCGGGGTTGAGGGCACGAAGCCCCGTGCCGCGACGCTTGCCGAAGACCTCGTGCTCGATCCCGGCCTCCGCGTTCGCATCCTTCACGAGGCCGTCCGCGATCGCGGCATAGACGAGGAGAGGGCTCCCGCGCAGGCGATCCTGCGGGTAGCGCTGCGCCAGCGGATCGAGATCCGTCATCGACTCGACGCCCTCGCCGAGCTGCATGCGCAGCCCGGCGCCGGCCCACTCCAGGCCGCGGGCGAGCAGGCGGGTCTCCTCCCGGTAGGTGCCGACGGAAGGGCCGCCCTCCGCCGCAGCGAGCCGAAGCGTGCTCCGCCGCACGGCGTCGGCATGACGCAGGTTCAGCAAACCGCTGCCGGCGAGCGCATCGGCCGCCTGTGCGAGCCATTCGAGACGCTGGCGGCGGGTTGCGGCCGGAAGCTGGCGCAGCAGCTCGTTGCCGCTGGCGTAGGCCATCTCCTCCAGCGAGACGCTCGCCTCGAGCAGGGCCAGCACGGCCGCGCGCTCGCGCAGCGCCGGCGCCTCGCGGCGCAGGCGAGCCAGCCAGCGGCTCGCCTCGGCGAAGCGCGCGGCGGCATCGCTCGCGCCTTCGAGCGTCGTGGCGCCGCGCTCGAGATCCCCCGCGAGCGGCGTGCCCGGCACGGCCCGCGCCAGCGCACGCAGTCGCTCGGGCGCCGGGCTCGGGCCGTAGAGCGCGTCGATGCGCCGGGCCAGCTCTTCGTAGTCGGCCGCAAGCTCACGCCGTCCCTGTGAGCGCGCGAAGGCCCGAACGTCCGCGGCGTCGCCGGCATCGGGCACGCCGTGGATCTTGACGCGGATCGGAAAGAATGCCGGATCCTGCTCGGCGAGCTTCATCGCCCGGTCGCGCACCTCGGCTGCCGACGGCGCTGCCGCGCCGGCATCGGGCGAGGTCGGAAGCTGGCGCAGGGTCTCGCGCACCAGGAAGTAGCGCGCGTCGTCACGCCAGGCCGGATCGTCGAGCAGCGCCGCCACCAGCCGCGCCGCGCCCTGCCCTTCGTCCTCGGCCTGCACCGAGCCGCGGTAGCTCTTCGTGGCGCGCATCACCCAGCCGTCGTCGGCGCCGATCAGGAAGCGCTCGACCAGCATCTGCTGCAGCGCGCGCAGGTCGGGTGAGGGGCCAGTGAAGCGCTCGGGCTTCACGATCGCGTAGATGTTCGCGATCTCGTAGCCGCTGCTTCGCAGCGCGGCGACCTCGTCGGTCCACTCGCCGTGCTCGAGGCCGCCGCCGCGCGGGTCGCAGCTCTCCGACGGCGGGAGCACGCTGCCATCGTTGCAGTAGTGGCGCAGATACTTGAAGGGACCGCGCGGAGCGAGCTTGATCGCCTCGATCTGTTCGCGGAGCGTCTTCTCCTCGGTCCTGGGTGCCGCAGCCGGCGCAGACAGGGGAAGGAGCACGAGAGCCAGCAACAGCCACGCGCGTTTCAAGCACGACCTCCTTGCGTCAGATGCGAGTGTTCGCGCGCGACCAGCGCCGCCATCGCCAGCCAGGCGAGCACGAGAGCGACGGTGAAGACGAAGAACCCGCCAGTGCCGAGATCGAGCAGGTGCACGCCGACCAGCACCGTGAGCGCCGAGAAGCCGTCTCCCGCGCGCGCGAAGAGGGAGTCGACTGCCGGCTTGGCCTTCAGCTTCGTGCGCGCCGGCACCGGAAGCCAGAGCACGTTTCGCGCCGTGTTGCTGATGGAGTAGTCGGTCGCGTTGTCGGCCACCTTCATGGCCTTCACCACCGCCAGCACGGGCACGAGCGCCATGGCCGAGTAGGCGAGCAGGGAGATGGTCGGCGCGAACAGCAGCATGACGCCGAAGCCGCCGTACTTGAGCAGGCGTGAGGCGAAGAAGCACTGGAGCAGCAGAGCCGAGACGTTCACCCAGAAATAGAAGCTGCCGTAGAAGATGGCCGTCTCGCTGCGGGTGAACGCGAGCAGAGCGCTCGGCAGCTCGATGCCCTGGCTGTGCGCCTGCTCCGAGAGGAACTCCTGCACCACGCGGAACAGAAGGTTCTCCCCGTTGGTGTTGACCCAGTTGAGGAGCAGCGTCACGAGCGCGATGGCGAGCAGCAGGCGCGAGGAGACGATGAGACGAAGCGCGCTGGCGCCGGCGCCCGCCTCCTGCGGGAGATCGGCCGGCGTCTTCGGGGCCTGCGCAACGGCGCTCCCGGCGGCACCGAGGCGCTCGGCCCGGCGCGCGAGGGTGATGGAGAGCCCCAGCGGCACCAGCGCCAGCAGCAGCAGCTCTTCGGTCGGAACGATCCGGCTGCGAACGAGCGTCTCGGTGATCCAGGAGCCCGCCACTGCGCCGGAGGTGGCCCCGATGGCAACCAGCGGAATCAGGCGCCGGCCACGCTCGTCGGTGTAGAGATCGGCGACGAAGGCCCAGAACTGCGACACCACGAAAACGCCGAACATCCCCACCCAGAGATAGAAGATGATCCCCGTGGCGGGCAGGTTCTCGATGAAGAAGTCGGGCTGCAGGAACCAGAAGACGACCATGATGGCCATGCAGAAGCCCATGACGCGCGTCAGCAGCTCGATCCGCTTCCAGCGGTCCACCAGCGGCGCGTAGGCGCGCACGGCGAAGAGCAGCACGAGGGCCTGCCCGAAGCTGGTGTAGGCCTTGACCTCCATCTTCGAGAGGGAGGCCACGGACGAGACGGCGATCCAGCTCTCGCGCAGCGGCTTGATGAGATAGTAGGCGCACAAGAGGAGGAAGACGCTCGCAAAGAGCAGGAGCGCCGTTCTTCCCTCGCCCGGACGGACGTCGGTGAACAGTCGCAGAGCCCGCTCGAGCGGCGACGGCCTGGCGCTCGCATCGGGGCTGATCGCCTCTTCCGGGCTCATCCCATCCCCATCCGCTGCCGCATGCCTCGACCTGCCAAGCGTCCCCCGGCCCGGGACGCAACCTCGGGCGCCCGGCGCATGATACGGTCCGCCGGGACTGGCGGTAGGAGGGAGTTCGACATGGGGCGAAGGAAGGGCTTGCTGGTGGCCGTTCTTCTCGTGGCGGTGTGCGGATCCGGCTGCAAGAAGGATCCCTGCGACGTCGTGATCTACACCTACGTCGACCAGACCTTCTCCGAGCCGCCCATCCGCAGCTTCGAGAAGGAGACCGGGCTCCGGGTCTGCGCCTCCTTCTCGGGCTTCGAGATCAAGGCCTCCGGAATTCTGCACCGAATCATCGGCGAGGCGGAGCACCCCTCGGCGGACGTGCTGTGGGCCGACGATCCGATCCGGCCCTTCCTGCTCACCCGCCGGGGGCTCATCGAGCCCTACCGCTCGCCGCAGGCCGAGGGCATCCCC
>CAYOIG010000124.1:0-3804 GCA_964403915.1 uncultured Myxococcaceae bacterium | reverse complement strand
ATGCACGATGCGGCGGGCCTGCTCACCTACGCCGTTGGCTGCCTCGCGCTTCTCGGCGTGGGCTCGCTGCTGCGCCGCGACCGGCCGCAGGCAGGAGTGTCGCTGCAGCCGGCTCCTCCCTCACCCCGAGGGTGAAGGAGCTGGCGCGGACGCTCGGCTTCGATCTCGTGGGCGTCGCGCACCCGGAGCCGTCGGCCGAGACCGAGCGCTTCCGTGGATGGCTGGCCGCAGGCCACGCCGGGCAGATGCACTGGCTCGGGCGCCGCGTCGAGGAGCGGGTCGATCCGCGCCTGGTGATGGCCGGCACCCGCAGCATCGTCTGGGTGGGGCTCGTCTACGACCCCGGCGCCCGACCGCTGCCTGCGCCCGGTGTGGGCCGGGTCTCACGTTACGCGGGCGGCGAGGACTATCACGAGGTGCTGCGCGTTCAGCTCGACGGGCTCGCGGCAGGCCTCGAGATGCTGGTGCAGGCACCCGTGCAGACGCGCGCGTACGTGGACACCGGTCCGGTGCTCGAGCGTGCGCTGGCGGTGCGGGCCGGTCTGGGCTGGATCGGAAAGAACGCGTGCCTGATCCATCCCCGCCTCGGCTCGTTCGTATTCCTGGGCGTGCTCTTCACGGACCTCGCGCTCACGCCGGACGCCAGCGAGCCCGACCATTGCGGAAGCTGCCGCGCCTGTCTCGACGCGTGTCCGACGGGTGCCTTCGCGGCGCCTGGCGTGGTCGACGCGCGGCGCTGTCTCGCCTACACGACGATCGAGCTGCGCGACGCGATTCCCGAGCGCCTTCGCGAGGGCCAGGGGGGACACGTCTTCGGCTGCGACGTCTGCCAGGAGGTCTGCCCATTCAACCGGCGGGAGGGCCGGCGCGTGCCCGAGGACCCGCTGGGCCTGCGGGCCCGCCTCGCGCCGCGTGCAGAGTGGGTGGCGCCCGATCTCGCGTGGCTGCTCACCCTCGAGGAAGAGGCGTGGCGGGCGGCCACGCGGCGCACCGCGCTGCGCCGGGCGAAGTGGCGGGCCCTGCTGCGCAACGCGCTCGTGGCTGCGGGAAACTCCGGCCAGGCACATCTCGTGCCGCTCGTCCGCGCCCACGCCGAAGGCAGCGACGCGATGCTGGCGGAGCACGCACGCTGGGCGCTGGAGCGCCTCGGCACCGCATGACGGTACGCTACCGGCGCCGGGCCTTCACCACGTCGCGTACGCGATCGGGATGATCGGAGATGATCCCGTCGACACCGAGGTCCAGGAGCGCGTGCATCTGCAGCGGATCGTTGATCGTCCAGACGTGAACCTGGATGCCGTTTGCGTGGGCGAAGCGCAGCAGTTCGGGCGTCACGACGGGCTTCCCGCCCAGGTCGGCCGGAATTTGGAGGGCCATCACGCCCGGTGGCGGCGCTGCGCCATCGAGGGCTGCGCGCACGCAGCGAACCACGTCACCGACGCAGGCCCCGATGGCGACGCCGATGCCCGTGCGCGCCACGCTCTCGCGGATCGTGGCCATGATGGCGTCCTTCTCGGCGGCCAGCAGGGTGAGGTCCTGGCGGCCGGCGCTGGCGATGGTCTCGAGCGTTCGCTCCACGACGCCGGGAGCCGCTTCCTTGATCTCGATGTTGAAGCGCATGCCGGGCAGGGCGGCGAAGGCCTCCTCGAGCGTCGGGATGCGAAGCCCTCGGCCCCGCCAAGGAAAGCCTCCGTCGAGGGCGAACCCGTGTCCGGCGTCGAGGCGCTTCGCCTGCGCGAGCGTCAGCTCCGCGATGGGGCCGCTGCCATCCGTCGTGCGGGCGACGTCTTCGTCGTGCAGCAGCACGAGAGCGCCGTCGCGAGTGGCATGGAGATCCGTCTCGACGATGGCAGCGCCGTCCGCGACGCCGCGACGGAAGCTTTCGAGCGTATTCTCCGGTGCCGCTCCGGCGGCGCCACGATGTCCGATCACGATCGGGGTCGGAAGATCGAAGTACGGATGGGGCATGGGCCTACGGTATCATGCCCTTCCCATGGCAGTCCTCACGCGCGACGCGATCCTGCAAGAGCTCGAGCTCGGCCGCCTCGTGATCGCTCCCCTCGACGCCTCCCAGGTGGGGCCGGCCTCGATCGATCTCACCCTCGCCGACGAGATTCGTGTACTCACGCCCGGCGGGCGGCTGATCCCGATCCGCGACGGCACCGACTACCGCGAGTACACCACGCCGCATCGCCTCGATGCTCCCTTCGTGCTCGAACCCGGGCTCACCATCCACGCCATCACGCGCGAGCGCGTGACGTTGCCGACCGATCTCTGCGGCTTCCTCGAGGGCCGCAGTCAGTTCGCGCGGCTCGGCCTCATGATCCACGTCACCTCGGCGTTCGTGCAGCCGGGGGTCTCGAACCGCCAGGTGTTGGAGATGAGCAACGTCTCGGGCCATCCGCTCGAGATCCACGCCGGCGTGCGGCTGTGCCAGCTCGTCCTGATGCGCACCGAGGGGCACGCCACCTACCGGGGACGCTTCGCCGTACAGGAGCATCCCTGACGGATGCAGGCCGTGGTGCAGTGCGTGCAGTCGGCGGGCATCGCGGTGGATGGCGCGGTCGTCGGGGAGATGCAGGGGGGCCTGCTGAAGCGGGTTGGCGTGTGCCTTGACCATCTCCCCTGCGCCCCGGCACACTCCCGGCCGTGGGGGGCGGCCTGCAGCCGTCATGGGAGGACTCCAATGAAGTCGATCGTCACGACCCGTCGCGCGCTCGTCGCGGGGCTTGCACTCTCGATGCTGCTCTCGGGGACGGCGCGAGCCGAGGTCTCGGACTCCGAAGGTGTCGGCTACGGCGTCGGTGCCGCGCTCTGCTCGGTGGTCTATGGGCCGGCCAAGATCGTGTATGCGCTGCTCGGCAGCATCGTAGGCGCAGGCGCGTGGGCGGTGACCGGCGGCGACGCCGAAATCGCGACGCCGATCTTCGAGTCGGCGCTCTACGGCGACTACGTCGTGACGCCCGATGTCCTCCGTGGCGAGCGACCCCTCGAGTTCGTGGGGCGGCCGTCGGAAGCGGCGGCCAGCGCGCAGCCCGGAGCGACGCCGTCCGACGGTTTCTGACGCAACGCGGCACGCGCGCGGGGGTTGGCACACGGCCCCATGGCAGGCGATGCTAGGGGCCGGGTGCCAATGGCCGACGCGGTCTCGATCGCCTCTTTTGGAGCAGCTTTCGCCGCCGGGCTTCTGTCCGTGCTGTCGCCGTGCGTGCTGCCGCTGCTGCCGGCCTACCTCTCGCTCATCTCCGGCCTCTCGATCGAGGAGATGCAGGAAGTCTCCGAGCAGCAGGGCCTGCGGCGTCGGGTGATGCAGTCCTGTGTCGGCTTCTGTCTGGGCTTCTCGACGGTCTTCATCGTGCTCGGCGCTTCGGCGAGCATGATCGGGTCGTGGCTTCGGACCTGGCGCCTCGATCTGCTCGGCTACGAGATCGGTGTCGGCCAGATCGCCGGTCTCGTGATCATCGTGATGGGCCTGCACATCGCGGGCTGGCTCCCGATCCCGATGCTCTACCGGGAGCGGCGCTGGCACCTCGAGCTGCGCAAGTCGAGCGTGATCGGCACCTACCTGGTCGGCGCGGCCTTCGCCTTCGGCTGGTCGCCGTGCGTGGGCCCGATCCTCGGCGGCATTCTCACCATCGCGGGCAGCCGGGAAACGATCGGGCAGGGCATCGGGCTGCTCGCGGTGTACTCCGCCGGCCTGGCGGTGCCCTTCCTCCTCGCGGGCTACAGCATCGGCTTCTTCTTCCGAGCGTTCCAGAAGCTGAAGCACCACTTCCGCACGCTCGAGCTGGCGTCGGGTACGCT
>CAYOIG010000123.1:0-4285 GCA_964403915.1 uncultured Myxococcaceae bacterium | reverse complement strand
GCCCCAGGTCTCCAGCCGAGCCTATTCCTACACGCTTCGCGCCGGCATCTTCGATGCGGAGTGGCTTCTCTTCCCGCTCCCTGCGCGGCCCGACGAGAGACCGATGCTCGAGCGAGCGCTCCGCTCCGGAGCCTTCGGCGTGGTGGGCGAATCCGGCGACTTCGTGCTGGCGCGACGGGGAGCGAGCCCGGCGCCGAATGCAGCGCTGCTGCAGCGCCTCTAGCCCGCGTGCCTGCCGCGGCCCCGCTCGGTGCCTCCGGTGTCACTCCGGTCGTCCCTAGAAATCGAGCCGCCGCAGGACGGCACGCGGCAGCAGGCGCAGGACGATCGCCACGAGGGCCCAGATCCGAGGCACGTAGGCCACGGCGGACCTTCGGTCGATCGCCCGGACGATGCCGCGCGCGACGACGTCGGCGTCCGCGGCGAACGGAGGCTCGGGAAGGCCCGCTGTCATGCCGGTGCGCACGAAGCCGGGCTCGATCAGCACGCTGCGCAGGCCCCGCGTGCGAAAGCGGTGATCGAGGCCCTCGACGTAATGCGAGAGGCCCGCCTTCGTCGCGCCGTAGAGCACGACCCGGCGCCGCGGCCGCACGCCCGCCACCGAGGAGACGACGCACAGCACCCCGCCGCTCTCGTGCAGCAGGATCTCGCGCAGAGCCTCACAGAAGTGAATGGTGTTCGTGAAGTTCGTCCGCAGCACGCGGTCTCGCAGCG
This sequence comes from uncultured Myxococcaceae bacterium, assembly GCA_964403915.1. GTDB lineage: Bacteria > Myxococcota_A > UBA9160 > UBA9160 > UBA9160 > MYXO. The sequence goes on along the minus strand of CAYOIG010000123.1, from coordinate 3,571 downwards.
CGAAGTCGTCCTCGAGCTCCTCCTGCGTCCCGAAGACTCCCGCGGCCACGATCCCCGCATCGAGCCCGCCGAGACGGGCTCGCGCAGCCTCGATTGCGGCCGGGAAGTGCTGCGGAGCGTCGAGGTCGCAGACCTCCGCCTCGATGCGGCCCGCCGGCGCCGCAGCTCGAAGGTCGGCCACGCTGCGTGCGAGCTCGTCCGCAGAGCGCCCGAGCAGACACAGATCGTCGCCGCGCCCGGCGAGCTCGCGCGCGAGGGCGCGGCCGATGCCGCGCGTCGCCCCGAGAAGAAGGATCTTCATGCAGGATCCCCGAACAGACGCACCGAGAGCGCGCTGCGGATCTTCGCGCCAGGGTCCCACTTCCTGCGCACCGCGAGGAAGGCATCCACGCGACCGTCCATCGCGCGGTACTCCTCCGCCGTGCTGAGCGCATCCTTCGCGAGATAGATCCTGCCACCCGCCTCGTTCGTGATCCCATTGAGACGGCGGACGGCACGCTCCGTCGCCGGCCAGCGCAGGGGAAGGTCGAGAGCGACCGAGATGCCTGGCCGCGGAAACGAGAGCATCCCGCGCCCCTCGGGCCCGCAGTCCTTCACGACCGCCAGCGGGCACCAGAGCCCCTCGGCACGGATGGCCGCGAGAAGCGCTCCGATCGACTTCTGCGCCGCCTCGAAAGGCACGACGCACTGATATTGCGTGAAGCCGGTCCGGCCATAGAGGCGGTTCCAGTCGTGCAGAGCGTCGAGCGGATGGAAGAACGGGGCCGGATCGACGACGCCGCGGCGGCGGCCGCTGCCGTGCGCGACCCGGTACGCGAGATTGAAGGCCTTCACCACGGGCCACGATACGACGAGACGCGGGCAGGAGAACGGCACGGTCGCCGCGAGCCATGCGTGGCGCGGCTGCCCTACCTCGTCTGGTGTCGCCCAGCGGCCGAGCGTGAGAACGCCCCGGCCGAGCGCGGCGCCACCGGCGGTCGCATCCATCCAGCAGACCGTGTAGGGCCAGGTGGGCCCCGCTTCCGCCAGAGCGTCGATCATCTCCGCCAGATCTCGGACGCGAAGGGATTCGCGCCAGATCCACGGCGATGCGATCCGCTCCAGCCGGAGCTCCACCTCGAGCACGTGGCCCGTGAGGCCCATCCCGCCGAGCGTCGCGCGGAAGAGCTCCGGCTCGTTCGCTTCGGAGAGCTCCAGCACGTCTCCGGCCGCCGTGCGCAGCCGCAGGGCCTCGACGTGCTCGCCGAAGCAGCCCACGGCGTGGTGATTCTTGCCGTGGACGTCCGAGGCGACCATGCCGCCGAGAGTGACGTGACGCGTTCCCGGCAGGACGGGCGGACAGAAGCCCTGCGGCCAGAGGACCGCGCTCAGACGCTCGAGGGAGAGGCCAGCTTCGGCCCGAATGAGGCCGCGCTCGGGAGAGAAGCCGAGGATGCGATCCGCGAGGCGCGTCACGGCCACGGGCCCTCCCGTCGGAGCCGGCAGCGCCGCGTCGCCGTATGCGCGGCCGAGGCCCCGCGAGAGCCCGGCTCCGCGCGAGAGGGCCTCGAGATCGTCCGAAAGCCGCACGTCAGCCGCGACGACGGGGTAGCGGCCCCAGCCGGTGAGCGTGGTGACGCTCGATCGAAGGCCGGCCTCTCGGGTCTGCGCATGTGCCGTCATCCGCTCCCGATCATCCTTTCGTCCGTTCGGCTGCGCGCAGCCGCAGGCGGACGGTACTGGAAGCGTTCGCGGGCCGCGCCGGCAGCTTGCGCCCGCGCCCCGGCGGCAGGATGATGAAGCCGATGCCCAAACGCCTCCTCCGCCGCGGCGCTCTCGCGGGCGCGCTTCTGCTCGGGGCCGGGGTCTTCTTCTGGCTCGTGTACCAGGGCCTCACCTGGGATCTTCGCGCGCAGGACCGAACTGCGCGGGAAGCCTATCGCACCCTCCCCGTCGTCCGTGGCGATCTGCGCGAGACGGTGGTGGCGACCGGCGCCCTCGAGCCCTTCGCACGCATAACGGTGCAGTCGGAGATCCCGGGCATCGTCGCCGCAGTTCACTGCGATGCCGGTGCGCGGGTCAGTGCCGGCCAGCCGCTCGTCGAGCTCGATCACGACCGGCTCGATCAGCTCGTGGCGGAGCTGCGCGCGGGGCTCGACTTGAAACGTGCCCTCGCCCGCCAGGACGTGGTGGCCCGGGCCGGCGCCGATCTCGATCAGGTCCGCCGCGATCACGATCGTACGATGCGTCTGTTCGCCCAGGGGGTGGCGTCCGAGAGCACGGTGGACGACCTCAAACACCGGCTCGCCCTCGCGGAGATCGCCGTGCGCGACGCGCGGGCCGAGGCCGATGCGCGCCGAGCCGGCGTCGAGCAGGCCGAGGCCGCACTGCGGCGCGCCGAGCGCGACCTCGAGAAGTCCGTGATCCGCGCCCCGGTCGACGGCGTCGTGCTCGACCGCCGCGTCGACGTCGGAACGGCCGTAGCAGACATCCAGAACGGCGGTACGGTGATCGCGGTGATCGCCGACGATCGCCGCATCCACCTGCTGGCGACGGTGGACGAGAACGACGTAGCGCACGTGACCAAGGACCAGCCGGCGGAGGTGCGCATCGATGCCTTCCCGGGCGAGGTCTTCCCGGGCCGCGTGCGGCGGGTCGCCTCGTCGGGCACCGTCCAGGCCAGCGTCGCGAACTTCCAGGTCGAGATCGAGCTCGATCCCGATCCGCGGGCGCGGGTCGGCATGTCTGCCGATGCACGCATCGCCCTGCGGGAGCACCACGATGCGCTGCTCGTGCCGAACACCGCGATCCTGCGCACGCAGGAGGGGCCCCAGGTGCGCGTCTCGGACGATGGCAGCACCGACTCCTTCCGCCTGGTTGCCATTCGCGAGGTCTACAGCGACGGCTTCCAGACCGTGGTCGCCGACGGCCTGCAAGAGGGCGAGAAGGTCCTCGTGCGGTCCGACACCATCCCGTGATGCGCTAGGCCGGCCGCTGGACGTGCCGCTCCTCGAGCTACAGGGCGCGACGAAGTCCCACCGCCTCGGCGACAGCGAGGTCGAGGTGCTCCACCCGGTCGATCTCTCCGTGGACGAGGGCGAGTTCGTGGCGATCATGGGCCCGTCGGGATCGGGCAAGACGACCTGTCTCGAGATCCTCGGCGCGATCTCGCGGCCGACCACGGGGAGCTATCGCTTCGAGGGCGAGGCCGTCGAGCGGCTCTCCGACGATGCGCTCGCCGACCTTCGGGCCCGCCGCATGGGCTTCGTGTTCCAGACCTTCAATCTGATGCCCCGCATGTCGGCGCTGCGCAACGCCGCGCTGCCGCTGCTCTACGCCGGTATGCCACGGCAGCCGCGTGAAGAGCGCGCCGCCGAGATGCTGCGCCGCGTGGGCCTCGGCCACCGCCTCGACCGGCGACCGGCGCAGCTCTCGGGGGGAGAGCGCCAGCGCGTCGCCGTCGCCCGCGCGCTCGTGAACCAGCCGCGGGTGATCTTCGCCGACGAGCCCACCGGGAATCTCGACGAGGCCAATGGCCGGGAGGTACTCGCGATGTTTCGCGACCTGCACCACGAGGGGCGCACGCTCGTCG
>CAYOIG010000122.1:0-3011 GCA_964403915.1 uncultured Myxococcaceae bacterium | reverse complement strand
CTCCAGCCGATCGTCGATGCCATCGAGGCCCGCGCGGGCGCCGACGCCTTCAGCGGCCTCGCCGTGCCGAAGAGCTTCCGCGCCGTCACGACGCACAAGGACGAGCAGAAGATGTTCGAGGGCCAGCCCTCGGCCGCGAAGGATCCGCGCAAGTCGCTGCACGTCGACGAGGTGCCGGTGCCCGAGCTGGGGCCGGGCGAGGCGCTCATCGCCGTCATGGCCTCGGCGATCAACTTCAACACGGTCTGGACGTCGATCTTCGAGCCGCTGCCGACCTTTCTGTTTCTCGAGCGCAACGGCAAGCGCAGCGCTCTCTGGAAGCGCCACGATCTGCCCTACCACATCGTCGGCAGCGACGCGGCCGGCGTGGTGCTCCGTGTCGGGGCGGGCGTCTCGAAGTGGAAGCCGGGCGACCGCGTCGTCGTCCACTGCAACTACGTCGACCTCGAGGATCCCGAGGGCCACGACGACGCGATGATGGACCCGGGCCAGACGATCTGGGGCTTCGAGACGAACTTCGGCGGGATGGCCGAGCTCGCGCTGGTGAAGAGCAACCAGCTCATGCCGAAGCCCGAGCATCTCACCTGGGAAGAGGCCGCGTGCAACGGGCTCGTCAACTCGACGGCCTACCGCCAGCTCGTCTCGAAGCACGGCGCGGGCATGAAGCAGGGCGACAACGTGCTCATCTGGGGGGCCTCGGGCGGCCTCGGGGGCTACGCCACGCAGTACGCGCTCAATGGCGGCGCCTTCCCCGTGGGCGTCGTCTCGAGCGCGCACCGCGCCGAGATCGTCCGCAAGCTCGGCTGCGAGCGCGTCATCGATCGCAAGGCCGAGGGCTACCGCTTCTGGGACGGCGACAAGATGAACATGAAGGAGATGCGCCGATTCGGCGCGAAGATCCGCGAGCTCACGGGCAACGAGGATCCGGACATCGTCTACGAGCATCCCGGTCGCGAGACCTTCGCGGCCAGCGTCTTCGTCGCCCGCCGAGGCGGCACCATCGTCACCTGCGCCTCCACCAGCGGCTTCGAGCACGTCTACGACAACCGCTACCTGTGGATGAACCTGAAGCGCATCGTGGGCTCCCACTTCGCGAACTACCGCGAGGCCTGGGAGGCCAACCGGCTGGTCTGCAGGGGAAGGATCCATCCGACGCTCTCGCGGACGTTCGCGTTCGAGCAGTCCGGCGAGGCGGCGCTGCAGGTGCACGAGAATCGCCACGATGGCAAGGTGGGCGTGCTCTGCCTCGCGCCGCGCGAAGGCCTGGGCGTCGTCGACACCGCGCTGCGCGAGAAGCTGCTGCCGAAGATCCAGCTCTATCGGAGCTGAGCCGGCGCACGCCAGGAAGGCACGACCGCGCGTCCGGCGCTCAGCTCCGCCGCCCACCAGTCGTGGAAGCCGTTGGCGAAGAGCCACTCGAGCCGGTCGCCGCGCCAGACGACCCTCACGCCCTCGTAGGGCGAGGGGCCGCTCCCGAAGCGCTCGAAGGCCAGCCGTTTCACGGCGGCGAGATCGTCCTGCACGATGGGCAGGGCACGCATGCGCCGGTTCCACGCCAGCACCCGCGCATGCCGCGCCCCGTCGAGCACGACCCCGAGCGGCTTGTAGGACGACAAATGCGGGAAGAGGGCGAAGTCGGCGATCGAGGGTGCGCTACCGCACAGGAAGCCTTCCTCGCCGAGCGCGTCTTCGATCTGCGCGGCGATCTCCGCGAGATCGCGGCGTCCCGCCTCGAGCAGGCCGTCCGGCGGCGCATCCGTGCGCCGGTGCGTGGGCCAGGTCCAGATCGAGACGTCGTGGACGATGGCGTCGAGCACGGTGTCGCACAGGCGTTCCCAGGCGCGCGCCTGCGCTCGCAGCCGGGCACCGGCCGGGTAGACCGGGGGAGCGGGTTGGCGATCCTCGAGGTAGGCCACGATGTCGGCGGAGCTCGCGACGACGAAGCCGTCGTCCTCGAGAACGGGAACCTCGCCGCGCGGGTTCGCGCGAAGAAGCGCCGCGTGGTGCTCCTTCGCGAGAGCATCGACGCTCTCGAAGGCGATCCCCTTGTGCGCGAGCACGAGCCGCACCTTGCGCGTGAAGGGACTGAACGGGTTGTCGTAGAGACGGATCATCTCGCATCCTTTCGCGGGCGCGCAGAATGCTTTGCTTCGGCGCCGATCCAGTCGGCGAGCAGACCGGCCACTTGCGTCAGCGGCGCGAGGTGCCGGCGCGTGCGGGCGAGAATGAGGGCGCCTTCGAGCGCCGCGACGATCAGCGGGGCAATCGCGCGGGCGCGCGCGAGCGGGATGCCGTCCGCGCGCATGCGCTGCGCGAAGAGCAGCTCCCACTGGTCCAGAACCGCATTCGTGGCGCTGCGGATCGACTCCGAGTCGGCGGCCATCTCGAGCGCGGTCGTCGCGATCGGGCAGCCGTTGTGCCAGCGGGAGCGCTCGAGGTCTGCTCCCATGGCGGCCGTGATCGCGCGCACGGCGGACGGGGTGCTCGCCCCGCCGAGCAGGGTGGCGAGCATCTCGCCGAGCTCGCTGCCCGAGCGCGCCACCGCCTCGGTCGCGAGCTGCTCCTTGCCACCCGGGAAGTGGAAGTACATGGAGCCCATGGGCGCCTCGGCCTCGGAGACGAGCTGCTTGAGGCCCGTCGCCGCGTAGCCCTGACGGCGGAGCAGCCGGCCCATGGCGCGCACCATCCGCTCGCGGCTCCCCGGCTCGGGCCGTTTGCCCGCTCTCTTCCTTGCCGCCATGGGCGTCCCCCGGCCGTGTGTCGGGCCGCACTCACAGGTCGCGCGGCGCGCCGTCGATCCGCTTCGTCACCCTCGCCACCGCGTCGTCCAGCTCATCGGGCGGCACGACTTCCGAGACGGGACGCACGGGGAGGGCCTCCTTCGCGTCGGGCGCGCCGATGACTATTATGATCATCATAGTGGCGGCCGTCAACCCGCTCCGGAAGACGTCGCGGGCGAGCGCCCGACGCGCCGCTCAGGCCGGACGGCCGGCGAGCTCGGCCAGCTTCGT
>CAYOIG010000121.1:0-3433 GCA_964403915.1 uncultured Myxococcaceae bacterium | reverse complement strand
GCGTACGCGGCGCCGGTGGATCTGCGCAAGGGCTTTGACGGCCTGTACGGCCTCGTGGTCTCGCACCTCGGACGTGATCCGCTCTCGGGAGATTGCTTTCTGTTCACCGGCCGCTCGCGGGATCGTAGGTACGGTAGAAGTTGTCGTGCAGGCCGGTCTCGCTGTCGTAGTACTGGCCGAGAAGTCGCACGTTGAGCGCAAAGACGCGGCCCGGGCGGGGGGTACGAAGCTCGGGTAACCAGGACCGACTCCTGCGCCTTGCCTTGGGCACTCGGTTGCACGTCCTCAATGCGCTCCTTCAAGCGCCCAGGTGCGCGTTTCGGACCAACGTGAACACCCAGATCGGGCGATCGTGAACACCTGGATCGGGATCGTGAACACGAAGATCGGCCATCGTGAACACGTAGATCGGGGATCGTGAACGGGGTGGTATCCCCTGGCCTCCACGACGGAGGGGGCAGGCGACCACGGAGCGACGCTGGGCAGCGGAGACCGCGCTGGCCCCTCGAGAGGAGGGGTTGGTGGCGGGCCAGAGGCTGTCCATGCGGAAGACGCGCGAGATTCTGAGGCAGAAGTGGTGCCTGGGGCGGAGCCATCGGGAGGTGGCACGGAGCCTGGGCAAGAGCGTCGGGGTGATCTGCGCGACGCTGACCCGGGCGACGAAGGCAGGGCTCGAGAGCTGGGAGGCGGTCAGCGCGCTCTCGGACGAGGCGCTCGACGGCCGGATGTATGGCGTGCCGGCCGGCGGCCGTGGCCGTGTGCTGCCGGACTTTGCCGTGGTGCATGCCGAGCACAAGCGGCCGGGGGTAACGCTCGAGCTGCTGCATCTCGAGTACCTGCAGCAGCATCCAGACGGCTACCTCTATACGCAGTTCTGTGAGTACTACCGGCGCTGGCTGAAGCGGCGGCGGCTGTCGATGCGGCAGCTGCATCGCGCGGGCGAGAAGCTCTTCGTCGACTACGCGGGTCAGAAGCCGCAGATCGTGGACCCGCTGACGGGCGAGGTCACGGCGGTCGAGCTCTTCGTGGCCGCGCTCGGGGCGTCGAGCCTCACCTACGCCGAAGCCACGCTGACGCAGCGTGTGCCGGACTTCCTGGCGAGCCACGTACGGGCGTTCGAGCACTTTGGTGGGGTCACGGCCGCGGTCGTGCCCGATCAGCTCAGGAGCGGCGTCACGACGCCGTGCCGCTACGAGCCCGGCGTACAGCGCGCCTACGAGGAGCTGGCCGAGCACTACGGCACGCTCATTTTGCCGGCCCGGCCCGGCAAGCCACGCGATAAGGCCAAGGTCGAAGTCGCCGTGCAGGTGGCCGAGCGCTGGATCTTGGCCCGGCTGCGCAACGAGACCTTCTTCTCGCTGACGGCCCTGAACGCACGGATCCGCGAGCTGCTCGCCCTGCTCAACGCCCGCACGATGCGCGCCTATGGCGCCAGCCGGCAGGAGCTCTTCGAGCGGATCGATCGGCCGGCACTGAAGCCGCTTCCCGCGGAGCGGTTCGTCCACGCCGAATGGAAGACGGCGCGCGTGAATCTCGACTACCACGTGGAGCTCGATCGCCACTACTACTCCGTGCCCTACGCCCTCGTGCACGAGCAGGTGGAGCTGCGCTTTACCGCCGCGACGGTCGAGGTCTTCTTGCGGGGCCAGCGCGTGGCCTCCCACGCCCGAAGCGCCGAGCGCGGCCGTCACACGACGCTGCCCGAGCACATGCCGAAGGCCCATCAGAAGCACTTGGCCTGGACGCCGTCGCGGCTGCTCGACTGGGCGACGAGCATCGGACCGGGCACGGCGGCCCTGGTGGAGGCGATCCTCGCCGACCGGCCGCACCCCGAGCAGGGCTACCGCTCGTGTCTGGGCATCCTGCGCCTGGCCAAGCGCTACGGGCCCGAGCGGCTCGAGGCCGCCTGCACGCGCGCGGTGGCGGTCCGCGCGCGCTCCTATCGCCATGTCGACTCGATCCTGAAGCGAGGCCTGGATCGCGTGCCGCTGCCCGCGATCGGGGCGCAAGCAGCGCCCTCCGCTCACGAGAACGTGCGCGGCGCCGGCTACTACGAACCTCACCCGAACGAAGGAGACGTGCATGCTGAACGAACCGACGATGGACAAGCTGATGGCCCTGCGCCTGAACGCGCTGGCAGCGGCCTGGACGGAGCAGCAGCGAAGCCCGGAGAGCAACGATCTCTGCTTTGACGAGCGGCTCGGGCTCCTGGTCGATGCCGAGTGGCTCGACCGCCAGAACAAGCGCCTTGGCCGCGTGCTGCGCGAAGCCAAGCTACGACTCGGCCACGCCTGCATCGAGGACATCGACTACCCGGCCCGGCGTCAGCTGGACCGCGCCCTCGTGCGCCAGCTCGCGACCTGCACCTGGGTCGAGCAGCATCACAACGTGGTCATCACCGGGCCCACCGGTGTTGGGAAGACCTACCTTGCCTGCGCGCTCGCCCAGCAGGCCTGTCGCAAGGGCTATCGGGCCCTCTACCGCCGCGTCCCGCGCCTCTTCGACGAGCTCACGCTCGCCCGCGCCGATGGGACCTACCCGCGCCTGCTCACCCGCCTGGCCCGCACCGACGTGCTCGTCCTCGACGACTGGGGGCTCGCGCCCCTGGCCGACGTCCAGCGCCGCGATCTGCTCGAGATCATCGACGACCGCCACGGCAACCGGTCCACGATCCTCTCCAGCCAGATCCCCGTCGGGAACTGGCATGACCACCTCGGCGACCCGACCATCGCCGATGCCATCTGCGATCGCCTGCTCCACAACGCCCACCCGCTCGTGCTACAAGGGCCCTCGCGAAGGAAGGAATCCCCGAGAAAAGACTGAAACCAACCAGCGTCGCTCCGCTCCGTTCACGATGGCCGATCGGAGTGTTCACGATGAGCGAAATGCGCACACGTGTCGGCTCTTACAGAAAGAAGGATGCACTAATGAGGAATTCGGCCAAACTACCCGGCATCCGGTTTAGGCGGATCGTCCGCAGCCTCCGCCGCCACGGCATTGCCTGGTCGGCCGACCGGGCGCTCAGCGTCCTCCAGGAACGGCTCTTCGATCTCCGCTACGGCACCGATACCGTCTCGCACGTCGAACTCAACACGCTGACCATCGGCAGCGAGCACGCCACCGAGGGAACTCCCTACCAGCCCACGCGCCTGCGGCTGGTGCGCCGCGTCATCTCGGCCTTGAATCCGCCGCCGGGCAGCGCGTTCGTGGATTTCGGGTGCGGCAAAGGAAGGGTGCTGCTGCTGGCCGCCGACTACGGCTTTCGGCGAATCACGGGGGTCGAGTTCGCCAAGGAGTTGTGCATCACTGCTCGCGGCAACGTGGCCCGTTACCAGCGCAAATCACGCCGCCCGGCCGACCTTCGCATTGTCGAAGGGGACGCGATCGAATACCCCGTTCAAGACGACGAAAACTTCTTCTTTATGTTCAACTC
>CAYOIG010000120.1:0-3739 GCA_964403915.1 uncultured Myxococcaceae bacterium | reverse complement strand
TACTACCAGTTCCAGGTCGGCCTGAAGCCGAGCCCGCTGCAGGCCCTTGGGCAGCCCCGGCAGCGCGGTCCTGAGGTCACCAGTCGGGATGCGGCTGTCCCGCGACGTCGGCACTGCGTGCTACCGTGGCCAAGTGAGGTTCGAGTGGGACCCGAACAAAGCTGCTGCCGACGTACGCCGACATGGCGTGTCCTTCGAAGAGGCAAGCACCGTTTTCGGCGACTCGCTTGCGCGAACCTTCGCAGACCCGGACCACTCGGATGGTGCTGAAGAGCGTGAGCTGACCTTCGGCACGTCAGCGGCCGGAAGGGCTCTCGTCGTGGCCCAATGCGAGCGCAAGGGCAGAATTCGGCTCATCAGCGCGCGCGAAATGACGCGCCACGAGAAGCGTGAGTATGAAGAAGGCAACGCGTAAGAAGAAGGACGGGCTGCGGAAGGAGTACGACTTGGAGGTGCTCGGCCCGGGCGTCAAAGGCAAGTACTACCGCCGATTCGTAGAGGGCACCAACCTCGTGCTTCTCGACCCCGACATCGCGGATGCGTTCCCGAGCGCCAAGGACGTGAACGATGCACTGCGCGTCCTCGTCACAGTAGCTAGCAAACGCGTACGTCCGGCACGGCGAAGCAACAAGCGCTCGTAGCATCCTTCCGGGCCGCCCAACAGGAACCGACCGTCGAGTTCCCGTGGGAGGGCCTGCCAGGGCATGAAGCCCAATCGGGCGAGCGGGCGCCACGAGAGACCCGTGGCGCCCCTCGCGACTCCCTTACCCGCGCGGCGAATCGAAGAGCACGGTGCGCAGCCCCGTGAAGGGCCTGAAGCCGAGCCCGCGGTAGAGACCTTCGGCGGCATGGTTGCCTGCAACCACTGCGAGCTGCACGTGGTCGGCGCCCGAGGAGAAGGCTGCCCGACACATCGCGGCGACACCCGCGCGCGCGAGGCCTCGCCGGCGCGCCTCGGGCCAGGTGTAGACGCCCTGGAGGAGCCAGCCTTCGGGGCGCTGCACGTCGGCGTAGCCCACGAAGGCGATCTGGCCGCCGGTCTCGACGAGCCACGCTCGCCCCACGCGGCCGCGGACCCAGCGCCGAAAGCCCTCGGGGTCGAGGTCGAAGGGATCGGGGCGCTCCTCTTCGGCGAGACTGGCGCGGGCCGCGTACACCAACGCGGCGAGATCGGACGCGCGTGCGCGCCGCACGCGGATGCCCCCTCGCGCCGGCGCGAGGGCAGCCTCGTTCGCCGTGAGCGCCCAGGACGTCTCGCCGCGATCGACGATCGCACGGCAGCCCCCCTCGGCGAGCATCGACCAGAGCACGCCCGCCTCGTGCACCGGGCTCTTCATGAGACCCGTCTGAAGCGTCGCCAGCCACGGCCGGAAGGCCTCGAGGGCTGCGTCCGAAAGGCCTTCCTCGGCGACGAGACAGGGGCGAAGCGCGAGCAGGCCGCACAGGACGTGGCGATCGAATACGCCCAGCACCTCTGCACCCGTCTCTCCCGGCGGCGGCCCCTCGCCGAGACTCGAGACGAGGTCGAGCAGCCAGAGGTTCTCTCGCGTGCGCGCCGCCAGATGCGCGAGCGCCGCCGGCCGGTCCGCGACGCCGAGCGCTGACGCCTTCACGTCGGAGGCGCTCTACCCGATCACGACCAGGACGGCGCCCTCGTCGATGCTCTGGCCCTCGGAGACACGGATCTCCGACAGGCGGCCCGAGACCGGCGCCTCCACCGGGATCTCCATCTTCATGGATTCGAGGATCATGATCACGTCGCCTTCGGAGATCGCATCGCCGACCGCCTTCTCGATCTTCCAGACGCTGCCCGTGATCTGCGCCTCCACGTTCGTCGCCATCGCTCTCTCCTCGGATCGTTGGGGCCCGGCCGCGTTCAGCCCGGCTTCTGCTGGAGCAGACGGGCCAGATAGCTGGTCGAGATCTCGCCGCGGCAGAATGCCGGGTCGCCGAGCACGCGCGCCAGGAGCGGCGCGTTGGTCTTCACTCCCTCGAGAACGAGGCCACCGAGAGCGCCGCGGGCGCAGGCAATGGCGGCCGCGCGCGTCTCGCCACGCACGATCAGCTTCGCGAGCATCGGATCGTAGAAGGGCGTCACCTTCGAGCCCTCCTCGACCCCGGCATCGACGCGCACGTCCGGGCCCGAGGGCCAGACGAGCCGTGAGATCTCGCCCGGCGAAGGGAGGAAGTTCCGCGCAGGATCCTCGGCATAGAGCCGCAGCTCGATCGCGTGGCCGCGCTGCGTCACGTCCGTCTGTGCGAGGCCGAGCGGCTCACCCGCCGCGAGCCGGAGCTGGAGCTGCACCAGGTCGATCCCGGTCGTCCACTCCGTCACGGGATGCTCGACCTGGAGCCGGGTGTTCATCTCCATGAAGTAGAACTCGCCGGCCGGTGAGAGCAGGAACTCGAGCGTCCCGAGGTTGCGGTAGCCGATGGCGCGCGCCGCGCGCACGGCCGTTTCACTCATGGCGTCGCGGACCTCGGGCGGGAGATTCGGCGCCGGCGCCTCTTCGAGCACCTTCTGGTGCCGCCGCTGCACGGAGCACTCGCGCTCGAAGAAGTGGACCAGGTCTCCCCGCGAGTCGGCTGCGATCTGGACCTCGACGTGGCGCGCGCCGTGCACGAGGCGCTCCAGATAGAGCGAGCCGTCCCCGAAGGAGGATTGCGCGCGGCCGGCGGCCGATGCGAAGCCACGCCGGAGCTGCGCTTCATCTTCGCACGGCACCATGCCGATCCCGCCGCCGCCGGCGCTGGCCTTGATCATCACCGGATAGCCGAGCGTCTCGGCCGCGACGATGGCATCGCCGACGTCGCCGAGCAGACCCGATCCGGGCGTCACGGGAACGCTCGCCTCCAACATCAGGCGCCGCGCGGCGGCCTTGTCGCCCATGGCCCGGATCGCCGCCGGCGGCGGGCCCACGAAGACCGCACCCGCGTCGCAGACGGCCTCGGCGAAGGCGGCGCTTTCCGACAGGAAGCCGTAGCCAGGATGAACCGCGTCGGCCCCGCTCTCCTTCAAAGCGCGGAGCAGCGCCGCGGCATTCAGGTAGGAGTCGCGTGCAGGCGGCGGGCCGATGGCGAACGCGGCATCGGCCTCGCGCACGTGGGGCGAGGCAGCGTCCGCCTCGGAGTACACGGCGACGGCCTCGATGCCGAGACCGTGGCAGGCGCGGATCACGCGGCGCGCGATCTCTCCCCGGTTCGCGATGAGCACGCGGCGGAACACGGGCTGCGATGTAGCACGGGGCGGGTGCAGGCGCAGGGCGGCCAGTGCGCTGGCCATCGCGAGATCCGGCGAGGGCCGGATGCGGGAGGTATGTTCCGCCGGCCGGAGGTTCGGATGCTCGAGACACTCACACGAGGGTTCACGGCCGCACGCGAGAGACTGCGCGGTGTCCGCGAGCTCAGCGAGGAGAACATCGACCAGGCCCTGCGCGACGTGCGAACGTCGCTGCTCGAGGCCGACGTCGACCTCGCGGTCGTGAAGAGCTTCCTGGCACGGGTCAAGGAGCGCGCGCTCGGCGAGAAGGTCGAGACCCGCGTGCAGGACGCATCGGGCCGACAGCTCCGGGTGACGCCCGGCCAGCACTTCATCGCAGTCTGCGAGTCCGAGCTCTGCGCCCTCATGGGGCCGGTGGATCCCGCTCTCGCACGGGGCAAGGGCGGCGCGGTCTCCGTGATGCTGGTGGGGCTCCAGGGCGTCGGCAAGACGACGGTCGCCGCCAAGCTCGCACGTCAC
>CAYOIG010000119.1:0-8786 GCA_964403915.1 uncultured Myxococcaceae bacterium | reverse complement strand
CTTCGTAACCGAGAGGTGCTTCGAACCGAAGATGGGCCTCATCCTCGCCGGGACTGCCTTGGGGGGGCGTCTCGCGGGCCTCGACATGATCGACCTGATCTTGCAGGCCAGCTGGGTTGCGCAGCTCGTGCTCCTCCTGCTTGCCGTGATCTCGATCCTGTCCTGGGCCGTGATCGTCTTCAAGTGGCGCGAGCTGCGCCGTGCGACGCAGGATAGCGAGGCCTTCCTCGAGGTGTACCACGAGGGCTCGCTCGATCGCGCCTACGCGGCCGCGCGCCAGCTCGATGGCAGCCCGCTCGCTGCGATCTTCCTCGCAGGCTATGCCGAGGCCGGGCGCATCTCGCGCTACGCGGAGAAGCCCGTGGCGCGGGGTCTCGAGGAGCCGCAGATGCGGCGTCTGGCACGGGAGATCGAGTGGACCGCCTCGCGGCAGGGCCTGCGCCTCGAGCGCGGGCTCTCGCTGCTCGCGACCGCCGGCAGCGCGAGCCCGTTCATCGGTCTGTTCGGCACCGTGATCGGCATCATCAACGCCTTCCACAACATCGGGCAGGCCGGGACGGCGAGCCTGGCCGTCGTGGCGCCGGGCATCGCCGAGGCGCTGATCGCGACGGCCGTGGGCCTGTTCGCCGCGATCCCCGCGACGATCGCCTACAACTTCTTCGTGGGCACGCAGCTTCGCTCGCTCACGACGGCGATCGATCTCTTCGGCGTGCAGTTTCAGGACGATCTGCGGCGCGTGGGTGCCGCGCTCGAGGCGCCCCCCGTGCGCCGCGCGGGCGGCTAGCTCGCCGTGGGCGCCTCGCTCCGGGGTGGCGGCCTCAACCGCCCCCTCTCCGAGATCAACGTCACGCCGTTCGTCGACGTGATGCTGGTGCTGCTGATCATCTTCATGGTGACGGCGCCGATGATGCAGCAGGGCGTGGACGTCGAGCTGCCGAAGACGACGACGCAGCCGATGAAGGTGAAGGACGAGCCGCTGATCCTCACCATCAAGAAGGACGGCCGGCTCTTTCTCGGAAAGCAGGAGATCCCGCAGGCGGAGCTCCAGAAGAAGCTCACGGCGATCTTCGAAGGCATGGACGCGAAGGAGCTCTACCTGCGCGCGGATCAGGCCGTTCCCTACGGCACGGTCGCGCGCGCCATGGCAGCCGCCCGCGAGGCCGGTGCCTCGAAGCTCGGCATGGTGACCGAGCCCGAGCGCTAGGGCGCGCGGCTTCGGACGCGGGACGGGCCGATGAGCGCGACCTACGACATCGAGGAGGACGAGAGGCGCCGCTTCCGGCGCTTCCTCATCGGATCGGGGCTCGTCCACCTGGCGCTGCTCCTGCTGCTGGCCTTCAGCCCGAGCTTCTCGAGTGCGCCGGCGTTGCCAGCCGCCATCACGGTCGATCTGCTGGCCGCCCCCGGTCCGCCGCCCGCGGCAATGACGGCGCCGGCCGCGAAGGTGGCCAAGCCCGCGCCGGCTCCCGTGCCGCCGCCTCCGGCTGCGAAGGCGGAGCCCGTGCCGCCCGCGCCGCCGCCGCCGGTTGCGAAGCCCGTGCCGCCTCCCTCACCGAAGGCCGAGACCGTGCTGCCCAAGGAGGCGGCGAAGGCCCCCGAGCAGGTGAAGCCCGCACCGGCGCCCGCGAAGCCGGCTCCGCCGCAGCCCGCAGCCAAGCCTGCGCCTCCCCAGAGGCAGGCTTCCATCGACGACGTTCTCAGCCAGCTTCGCGCCGAGGCGGGGGAGACCGCGCCCATCGAGGAGGCTGCCCTCGCGCCCGCCGACTTGACCGGCACCGGCGGCGGCGGCGGCAGCGTGAAGGTCTCGCCGGAAGTCATGGCCTGGTTGAAGAGTGCGCGGATACACGTGCGAAAGGGCTGGGTTCTTGCTCCGGGCTTCCGGCTCGAGCCGCTGGCGACGCAGGTGCGCGTGAATCTCGATGCGAGCGGCAACGTCGTGGGAGAGCCGGCGATCGTTCGCAAGTCGGGGAACCCGTGGTACGACGAGAGCGTCCTGCGTGCCATCCAGAAGGCGAGCCCGCTGCCCGCACCGCCGCGCGCCGGCGAGTGGGACTTCCTGTTTCAACCCGAGGAGAGCTGATGCCCCGTCCGGATCGTCTGCGGCATTTCGCGCGCTGCGGCGCTGCCCTTGCCCTCGCGCTCGCAGGCCTGCTCGCTGCGCGCGCCGGGGCGCAGGAGAACCCGACGGTCGTGATCGAGGGCGCCGGCGGCAGCGCCTACAAGGCGGCCGTACAGCGCTTCGGAGCCGACGACGCCGCGCTCGCCCAGCGCTTCCGCGAGGAGATCGGCAAGGGGCTCGAGTTCTCGAGCCTGTTCATGGTGCTCTCGCCCGAGGCCTTTCTCGCGAGCGATACGACGCGCGGGCTCGGGGAGGCGGTCGCGTGCCCCGACTGGCGGCAGATCGGCACCGACGTGCTGGTGGGAGGCATGCTGCGCCGGGAGTCTGGCGGCGGTCTCGGTGTGGACTTCGAGGTGTGGGACGTGGCGCGCTGCCAGAAGCTCGGCGGCAAGCATTACTCCGGCGCTGCGAAGGACGAGAAGCGTCTCGCCCGTCGCGTGGCCGACGAAGTGGTGGGCGCCCTCACCGGCAAGCCGGGCGTATCGAGCACCGAGGCCGCCTTCATCTCGAACCGTGACGGCGCCAAGGAGCTCTATCTGATGGACGTCGACGGCTCGAACGTCCGCGCCGTGACGCGCAACAAGACGATCAACGAGTTCCCGTCGTGGGGACCGGACGGCGACACGCTGCTCTACACCTCCTACCGCGAGAACCGCATGCCCGGCCTCTTCGTGCTCTCGCGCGGGGGAAAGTCGCCGGGGCGGGTGTTCAAGAGCCTGCGCTCCGGGGCCTCGCAGTACCGCGGCGTGATCGACCCCACGGGCCAGAAGGTCGCGGTCGTGATGAGCATCGACGGCGCCACCAAGATCTTCACCGTGGATCGTGACGGAGGCAATCCGCGCCAGGTCACCGACGGCAAGTCGCTGGAGGTCTCCCCCTCGTGGTCGCCCGATGGCCGCCGCATCGCGTTCGTCTCCGACCGCTCCGGCGGGCCGCAGGTCTACGTCATGAATGCCGATGGCTCGAGCCCGAAGCGGGTCACCTTCCAGGGCGGCTACAACACGGGCGCCGCCTGGTCGCCCGACGGCAAGTGGATCGCGTACGAATCGAGAATCGGCGGCCAGTTCGACATCTGGCTGACCGATCCCGAGGGCGGCACCAACGTTCCGCTGGTGGAGCACCCGGCAACGGACGAGTCGGCGACGTGGTCGCCAGACTCGCGCAAGCTCATGTTCAGCTCGAAGCGGCGCGGCCGCGCCGATCTCTACGTCGTGGATCTCCAGGGCGGGATGCCGCGCCGGATCACCCAGGGAGAGGGAGATGCAACCAGCCCGGCGTGGGGACCCTACCGTCCGGAGCTGCGGTAGAGTCGCCGGTCCGGCGGATTGGGGGAGGGAAGCCATGGTCCTCGTTCGGGGGGTGGTGACGGCGGCGCTGCTAATGCCGCTGCTCGCAGGCTGCGTCTCGACCGCAGAGTTCAGGCGCCTCGAGCGCGACGTGCAGACGATCCAGAAGAAGGACACGAAGTCCGGACGCGAGCAGGTCGCCTCCGTGTCCACGCAGATCGACGACCTCTCGGACCAGATCAAGAAGCTGCAGGGACGCATCGAGGTCGTCGAGAACCAGACGCAGAAGGCGCTTCAGGAGGCGCGCGCCGCGCGCAAGGAGGCGGGCGCCCGGCCGTCCGGCATGCCGGCGGGCGAAGCGCCGCCGCTCGTCACCAACGAGCCGGCCTTCATCGGTCCGCCGCCGGCGTCCCCGGCGACGGCGGGCACACCGACGATGACGCCACCGGCAGCCCCGACGACGGCATCGCCCGTGCCCACCGAGCCGCGGCAGACGGCCGCCGTGCCGAAGCCGGCCGACCCGACCGAGCCGGCCCTTCCGCCGGCTTCCGAGCCTCCGCTCGGCGCCAGCGACGAGAAGGGCGCCAGCGCCGACGAGGTGCAGAGCTACCGCAGTGCCTACGCAGCGTGGCGCTCCGGTGATTCCGAGGCGTGTATTGACCAGTTCCGGAAGTTCCTCCAAACTCACCCGGCTTCGCCCTACGCCGATGATTCCGCGTACTGGATGGCGGACTGTTACTTCAAGCGTGGCGAGTACCGAACGGCCATCCTGCGATTCGACGACGTGGTGAAGCGCTACCCGAAGGGGAACAAAGCGGCCGACGCGCTCTACCGACAGGGAGAGGCCCTCTTGAAGTCTGGTCCGGCCTACGCCAAGGCGGCACGCCAGGCCTTCGAGCAGGTGATCTCGGATTATCCCGACACGCCGCGCGCGGCCGAAGCAAAGAAGCAGATCGAGCAGCTCGGGGGAGCCCCTGCGAACGTCGCGGCGCCAAAGCGCTAGCTGCGGGCGCGGAGCGCGAAGCCGGAGCCCGGAGAAACGGCGGGTGCAGCGTTGAGGAAGCGCGATCTGACGCGGTTCAAGCAGCTCCTCGAGGAGCAGCGCGACCAGCTCCTCGGCAACGCCAAGAAGGCATTGTCGGGCGACATCCATCTCGATCCGGACGATTTCCCGGACGAGATCGACACGGCCTCGTCCGAGGTGGGGTTGGCCTTCATCGGCCGCCTGCGCGAGCGGGAGCGCGGGCTGCTGAACAAGATCAACGCCGCGCTCGAGAAGATCGAGCAGGGCAGCTTCGGCGAGTGCGAGCAGTGCGGCGAGGAGATCGGCATCAAGCGCCTCGAGGCGCGTCCGGTGGCCGAGCTGTGCATCGACTGCAAGGCCGAGCAGGAGAAGCTCGAGCGCCGGTTGGGATGAGTCCGGAAGCGGCGCCGGCGGGGCAGGGCTGCTCCGCCGTCACCGCCCTCGTGCTCGGCATCGAAAGCTCCTGCGACGAGATGGCCGCGGCCGTGGTCGGTGATGGCCGGCGCATCCTGTCGAGCGTGATCCACTCGCAGACCGACGTGCACGCGCCCTACGGCGGCGTCGTTCCCGAGCTGGCCTCGCGCGATCACGTCCGAACCCTCTCCGGCGTGGTGGAGCAGGCGCTGCGTGAAGCCGGTGTGGCGGCCGAGGCGCTGACGGGCGTCGCCGTCACGCAGGGCCCGGGGCTCGTCGGGTCGCTGCTGGTGGGGCTGTCCTTCGGCAAGGCGCTCGCGTTCCGGCTGAGCATCCCGCTGGTGGGGGTCCATCATCTCGCAGGGCACCTGGCTTCGGCCGGCCTGGCAGATCCTTCACTCGCGGCGCCGTATGTCGGCCTCGTAGTCTCGGGTGGCCACACGGCGCTCTACCGGATCGAGGAGGGGGCGCCGCCCGTGCTGCTCGGCGAGACACGCGACGACGCCGTGGGCGAGGCTTTCGACAAGGTCGCGAAGCTGCTCGGCCTGCCCTATCCGGGCGGCCCGGCGGTCTCCGACGCGGCCACCCGCGGCGACCCAGCGGCCATCCCGCTCCCGCGGCCGCTCGCGGGGCTCCCGGGGCTCGAGTTCTCCTACAGCGGCCTCAAGACCGCCGTGGCCCTCGAGGTGGAGCGGCGGCGCCCGCTCGATCGCGAGGCCGTGGCCGACCTCGCCGCCTCGTTCGAGGCGGCCGCCACCGACGTGCTGGTGGCGCGGGCTCGCCGTGCGCTGGCGCAGGAAGGTCTCGCGCAGCTCGTGGTGGTGGGCGGTGTCGCCGCCAACCGGCGGCTGCGTGCGCGCGTGGCCGAGGCCGCGCGCGAGGACGGCTTCCGGGCGGTCTTTCCGCCGATGGCGCTCTGCACCGACAACGCGGCCATGATCGCCGCCGCCGGCGCAACGCTGCTGGCGCGGGGCGAGCGGCACGGCCTCGCGCTCGAGGCCTTCTCCCGCGTTCCCCTCGGCGTGCGGGCCCCGGGCGCGTGAGCGCCGGCGCGATCCGTGCCCTCCTCGCGCGCCACGGGCTCGCGGCCAACCGCGACCTCGGACAGAACTTCCTGATCGACGATGCGCTGGCGGCGCGTCTCGTGACCCTCTCGGGTGTTGGTTCGGATGAGGCGGTGATCGAGATCGGAACGGGCCTCGGCGTGATGACCCGCGCGCTCGCCGCCCGCGCCCGCCGCGTCGTCACCCTCGAGATCGACGCCGGCCTCGTGCGCGCGCTGCGCGCCGAGGCCTCGCTGCCTGCGAACGTCGAGCTGCGGCACGTCGATGCCCTCGCGGTCGACCTCGGCGCGCTGGCAGCCTCGCTCGGCGCCCCCGTACGCCTCGTCGGAAATCTTCCGTATGCGATCTCGTCGCCGCTGCTGCGGCGCTTGCTCGATGCGCGCGATCGTCTCGCCGGCTGGAGCGTCATGCTCCAGCGCGAGCTGGCGGCCCGGCTCGTGGCCGAGCCGGGGAGCCGCGACTACAGCTCCCTCACGGTGCTGCATCGCCTCACCGTGGACGTGGAGCGCGGGATGGACCTGCGCCCGGGCTGCTTCCATCCGGCGCCGCGCGTGCAGTCGAGCTTCTTGCGCGTGACGCCGCGCGCAGGCGTCGTGCTCGACGCGGCCGCGCTCGCGCGCATCGAGCGTGTGGTGCGCGCGGCCTTCAGCGCGCGCCGCAAGACCCTCGCCAACGCGCTGCGCGGTGGTCTCGGAGAGGCCGCCGACCCCGCGCGCATCGCGGCGGCGCTGGCGGCCGCCGGCCTCGCGCCGGGCCTTCGGGCCGAGCGCGTCGAGCCGGCCCGATTCGAAGCGCTGGCGCGGGCCCTTTTCGGGGAGGCCCCGCGTTGACGCCGGCCGAGATGCTCGACTGCCTTCTCGATCTGGCGCGCGAGGCCGGGATCGCGCTGCGGCCTCTCTCGGCGCGCGGCGCCGCAGAGGGCGACCTGCCGGTGCGAAGCGGCGTGTGCCGGGTCCGCGGCCAGCTGCTCGTGATGCTGGCCGCCTCGGACTCCGTGGAAGACCGGATCGACGTCCTGCTGCATGCGCTACGCAGCGCGGGCCCGGCGGTGCTGGAGGGGCGCTGGATTCCCCCGGCGGTGCGCGAGCGGCTCGAGGGCCCCGGCGGGGCGTGACACCCGCGAGCCCCGGCGGGGCGTGACACTGGTAAGCCCCCCGTTGACACTCACGAGACGGGTCGTAAGCATTCCGGTGCCGAGGGGAATCGCACGGTGCGATCTCCATCGGTGACCGAGTCGACCGATTCGCCCGGGGCCCGCGCCCCGAAGCAGAGACGGCAGCCTGCAACGCCCGTAGAGACGCCCGGATCCATGCGTGGACCGGGACGGGGGCGAAGACGGGGCCGAGCGTCCAGAATAGGGACGCGGCGCCGCGCCTCCGGAGAATTCCGGCTGGCGCGTTTTTGTTTTCGGAAAGCGGGGATCCGGGCCCGGAGAGGCCCATGTCCACCCCCCCCCGGACAGGCTCACGCTCGCCCCGCTTCGAAGAGGCTCGCCGCGAGCATCGCGTGACGGCCCGCTCCCTCGCCGCGTGCAAGCGGCGCGGCGAGCGCTTCTCGATGCTGACGGCCTACGACCATCCCTTTGCGCGGGTCTTCGACGCCGCCGGGATCGACGTGCTGCTGGTGGGCGATTCGCTCGCGAACGTCGTCCAGGGCCTCGAGACCACGCTGCCCGTGACGCTCGACGAGATCGTCTACCACACGCGCATGGTGGCCCGCGGCGCGCAGCGTGCGCTCGTGGTGGCCGACATGCCCTTCGGCTCGTACCAGGTGTCGTGCGAGGAAGCCGTGCGCAACGCCGTGCGGCTGGTGAAGGACGGCGGCGCGCAGGCCGTGAAGCTCGAGGGCGGGGAGCGCATGGCCCGGACCATCGCCGCCATCGTCTCGGCGGAGGTGCCGGTGATGGGCCACGTCGGCCTCACGCCGCAGTCGATCCATGCCATGGGCGGATACCGGGTGCAGGGGCGCACCGAGACCGGTCGCGCACGCGTGCTCGCCGACGCGCGGGCGGTGCAGGAGGCGGGAGCCTTCGCGGTCGTGCTCGAAGGCGTGCCGGCGGATCTCGCACGGGAGATCACGCAGGCGCTCGCCATCCCGACGATCGGCATCGGCGCGGGCGCAGACTGCGTCGGCCAGGTGCTGGTGATGCACGACATGCTCGGCCTCAGCGACGCCGGCACGCCGAGCTTCGTGAAGCAGTACGCGAGCCTCGGGCAGCTCGCCGGGAAGGCGGCGCGCGCCTTCGCCGACGAGGTCGCGGACGGCAAGTTCCCCGGCCCCGAGCACTCCTACCGGTAATCGCGATGCAGATCGTCGAAAGCGTGCGGGCGCTGCAGGCGCTTGCGGACGCGGAGCGCGCATCCGGGAGCCGGATCGCGCTCGTGCCCACCATGGGCGCGCTCCACGCGGGGCATCTCGCGCTGGTGGCCGAGGCGCGCCGGCGCGCCGACGTGGTCATCGTCTCGATCTTCGTGAACCCCACCCAGTTCGGCGCGAACGAAGACCTCTCCCGCTACCCGCGGCCGCGCGAGCGCGATCTCGCGCTCTGCCGCGAGGCGGGCGTCGACGTGGTTTTCGCGCCGTCGCCGGACGAGATGTATCCCGAAGGCAGCGAGACCTTTGTGACCGTGAGCGAGCTCTCGAAGCCCCTCTGCGGCCACTCGCGCCCCGAGCACTTCCGCGGTGTCGCCACGGTGGTCGCGAAGCTTTTCCTCGCGGCGAGGCCCCACGTGGCGGTCTTCGGCGAGAAAGACTTCCAGCAGCTCGCGCTGATCCGCCGCATGGCCCGCGATCTTCTCTTCGACGTCGAGATCGTGGGCGCGCCCATCGTGCGCGAGGCCGACGGCCTCGCCCGCTCGAGCCGGAACGAGAACCTCGAC
>CAYOIG010000118.1:0-1510 GCA_964403915.1 uncultured Myxococcaceae bacterium | reverse complement strand
CCAGATTGCGAGAGATCTCGCCGAGGGCCTCGTCCCAGGAGATGCGCTTCCAGCGTCCCTCGCCGCGGGCGCCTACGCGACGCAGCGGGAACCGCACGCGCGAGGGCCCCGTCAGCATGTCGCTGGCACAGGCGCCCTTGTTGCAGCCCCGCGGGTTCCAGTCGGGGACGGACGCATTCGAGGCGACGTAGGGCGAGGACTGCTCCTCGCGCCAGACGATCCCGTTGTGGACGTAGAGGTTCCAGGCGCACGACGAGACGCAGTTGACGTTGGTGTGTGTGCCACGAACGACACGGTCCCAGCGCCAGCGACTGCGCCAGACGTCCTGCCAGTCGGTGTACCCGAGGGTGGCCGGAGCGGCCTGCGCCTCGGACGGATGGATGGGCGAGAGCCCCCGCAGGCTGAGCGCAAGGCCGGTGGCTGCGCTGCTCCACAGGAACTGCCGTCGGGTGAGTCCCTGCATCGAGCTCCTCCGCGGGCGCTGAAAGAGAAGCTACGACCCGCTCCGGCCATCCCATATGACCGTTGTCATAGTGCAGGCCGCGGGAGCGGCGGGTCTGCTACGGACGCCCGGCGCCCGAGCTCCCGCCGTCGTGGCGTGCGACGGCCTGCAGCCCGCTGGCGTCGAGGATGTGCACGTGGTGCACCTCGCCTTTCACGAGGCCGGCCTGCTCGAAGCGTCGCAGCACGCGGATCGCCGTCTCGATGGTGGTGCCGGCTGCCTCGGCGAGCTCGCGGCGCGTCACGTGAGCCTCGTCGCCGTGGGCGCTGCGGAGCAGCGCCTGCGCGAGACGAACGTCCGCCGGATCGTAGGCGAGGGATCGCAGCCGCGTGTGGGCGCCGCGCAGCCTGCGCGCCACGATCGCGAGGATCTCGCGCGTGAGGTGGGGCTCGGTGCGCAGCAGCCCGAGCAGCGAAACGCGGGGGAGCCGCCAGACGGCGCTCTCGACCGTCGTCTCCGCCGTGGCGGGATAGGCGTTGCCTTCGAGCGCGGCGACTGCGCCGAAGATCTCGCCGGGCTGGATCGTTTCGAGCGCCATCACGCGACCATCGCTCGTGGTGCGCAGGATGCGCACTTCGCCCGCGCGCAGGGCCCAGAGAAACTCGGCGGTCTCGCCCTCGCGGAACAGCACCTTGCGCGGCGGGTAGCGGCGCTCGCGGACTTGCAGCCGCACCTGTTCGAGACGCTGCGGCGCGAGAGAGCGAAAGAATTCCGCCTCCTCGATCTTCACCTGCGGACCGCGATCATCGGCCAAGGGATCTCCCTTATGCGCCGCATCATACCCAAACCCGGGCTGCGGGCCCTAGGGTGCCGGAGATGGAAGGACGAGACGAACAAGATGAGCTGGGGGCGTCTGCCCCGCGCTCGACGTCGAGCGGGTCCGGCGCCCCGGAGCTGGCGCGGCCGGATGCGCTCTTCGCCGAGGCGCGGGGTGCGCTGCGGCGGGGCGACCGGCGTCAGGCCCGTGCGAGCCTCGAGGGCCTCTTGCGCGCGCTCGAGGTGCCCTTC
>CAYOIG010000117.1:0-9492 GCA_964403915.1 uncultured Myxococcaceae bacterium | reverse complement strand
GGTGTCCGTGTCGGAGGATCTGTCGCGTCTCGACGCCGTGGCCCAGGCCGAACGGGTTCGCCGTGGCGAGGTCTCTCCTCGCGAGCTGGTGGACGCCGCGATTGCGCGCATCGAGAAGGTCGATCCCGCCGTCCACGCCGTGATCCACGAGCGCTTCGAGCGGGCGCGGGAGGAGGCGTCGTCTCGGGCCCTGCCCGACGGGCCGTTCCGCGGCGTTCCGATCCTGATGAAGGATCTCGGCGGCCAGTCGGCCGGAGATCCCTATCACGCCGGCATGCGCTGCCTGCGCGACGCGCCCTGGACCGAGAGCGCCGACAGCCACTTCACTGCGAAGCTTCGGCGGGCGGGCTTCGTGATCCTCGGGCGAACGAATACGCCTGAGCTCGGCCTCCTGCCGACGACCGAGCCCGAAGCGCACGGCGCCACGCGCAACCCGTGGCATCTCGACCACTCCTCCGGCGGATCGAGTGGCGGCGCGTCGGCCGCGGTGGCCGCTGGCATGGTGGCGGTCGCGCACGCGAGCGACGGAGGCGGCTCGATCCGCATCCCGGCCGCGCATTGCGGTCTCGTGGGTCTCAAGACGACGCGCGGCCGCTCGTCTTTCGGTCCGGGTCTCGGCGAGCGCTGGGCCGGACTCTCCGCGGAGCTCGTGGTCTCGAAGACCGTGCGCGACACGGCCGCGGTGCTCGACGTCGTGCAGGGCCCGATGCCCGGAGATCCGTACTTCGCGCCGCCGCCGGCGCGTCCCTATGTGCAGGAGGTGGGTGCGGAACCTGGAAGGCTGCGGGTGGGGATGCTGCTGCGGGGCCCGCGTGGCCTCGCAGTGCACGACGACTGCCTCGCCGCAGCGCGCGCGACGGCGCGCACGCTCGAAGGCCTCGGCCACCACGTCGAAGAGACGCATCCCGAGGCGCTGGACGATCCCAAGTCGGTGGTGAGCTTCGTGGTCGTGGTCTCGTGCTCCGTGGCGCGCGCCCTCGAAAGCTGGGGCGAGAAGCTCGGCCGCACCCTCGGGCCGCAGGATGTCGAGCCCCTCACCTGGGCGCTCGCGGAGCAGGGGCGCGCGACCCCGGCGGCGCGCTACGTCGAGGCCGTCGAGTTCGTGCACGGCTTCGGCCGCCGCATGGCGGCCTGGTGGGAGCAGGGCTTCGATCTGCTGCTCACGCCCACGACCGCAGCGCCGCCGCCGCGCATTGGCGAGCTCGCGAGCTCGAAGGAGCAGCCGCTCGCACCGTTTCTCCGCTCGGCACCCTACGGCGCCTTCACGTCGTCCTACAACCTCACGGGACAGCCGGCGATTTCGCTGCCCGCCCACTGGAACGCGGCCGGTCTACCGCTCGGCGCCCAGCTCGTGGCGGCCTTCGGCCGGGAGGATCTGCTGCTGCGCGTGGCGGCGCAGCTCGAGCAAGCGCTGCCCTGGGGCGATCGACACGCTCCCGTGTAGATGTCAGCGGCCCGCGCGCCGTCTCCGGGTGGCCGCGAGCGTTGCGAGGCCCGCGCCGAGCAGAAGTGCCGTGCCTGGCTCGGGCACCACGCCCACGAGGCGCAGCGCGTACAGGCTCTGGTGCAGGCCCGCGCCGTCGTCGGAGACGAGCAGGAGGCTTCGGTCGCCATTCGTGAGCGCGGGCCCGAGCGCAATGCCCTCGAAGTTGTCGTTGGGGAAGAGGCCCTCCCAGAGCAGCGTCTTGCCGACCTCGGCGAAGCCGCCGGCCGCCAGCGAGGCAAGGCCGGTCACGTCGCTGGCGCCGCTGAAGTCCACCAGGAAGATGCGGCTTCTAAGGTCGAGATCGACCGTGGGCACGAAGCTCACGAGGCCGGCCGTTCGCTCGAGGACGAGGAGCTGGCCGCCGGGAAGCGCCACCAGGTCGGAGACGCCCGCGTTGGTGTTGCCGAGAGCGCCGGGAACCACGTCACCGCTGGCGCGGTAGGCCCATTGTCCCGTTGGAGCGAGGCCCGGGGCGAGCTGCTGCAGGCGCACGAGGGTGTTCACGTCGACGCCTGCGCCGCTCGGGCCGTCGCTCGTGAGCGCCTCTTCATTGGCCGTCCACACGGCGCCGGTATCGGAGGCGACGCTCAGCGACTCCCAGCCGAGGTTGCTGCGCTGTCCGGCGAAGACCGCGAGGGCTGGGTCGCTCGCCGGCCCGATCTCGGTGAGGAGGCGGCCGGTGGTGAGCGAATGCTCGCGAAGGTGCGGCCCGTTCTCGTCGGAGACCAGCAGCGAGGCGCCGCCCGCTCTGAGCGCGACGCCCTCGAGATCCCGTCCCGCCGGCAGCGCCGTGCCGTCGGCCTGCGTGAGGGCTTGCGAGGCCAGCGTGGTGGCGCTCGTGATGCGTCCGGTCGCCGGGTCGAGGGTCACCGAGAGGCGCTGGATTCGCGGCTGATCATCCGATGCCGCCAGATACTCGGACGTGCCCGGAACCCACGTGAGACCACTCAGCTCGCTGGGCAGCGTGCCGGCGCCGTCTGCGAGGGCCACGGGCCCCTGGCCGGGATCGGCGATCGAAATGGCCGGAGCGTCTGCCGGCAGCAGGGCGGCGGCGACCAGGCAAGCGAGAACGGACGAGCGCAGCGGCAGCATGGGACACCCCGGTAGAGAGAGACGACCGCCGAGTGTACTACGGAAGGACTCCGCCGCGGAGCTCGATCGCGCGCACGAGCGTGTCGCGGGTGACGGCGCCGAGGACCTCGCCACCCTCCACCACCGGGATCTGGTTCACGTTCTTCGTCCCGATGGCCGTGAGCACATCGCGTACGGGCTGCGTGGGTGCTGCCGTCACGACGTCGGCAATCGGTGTCGCCACCCGGCCCACGGGCGTGGTCTCCCATTCCTCCGGATTCACCTTCTTCACGTCCGAGAGCGTGATCAGACCCGACGTGCGCCCCGCCTCCTCGACCAGCGCCCAGCGCCGGCCGCGCATCACGAGATCGCGGGCAAAGGAGCCGACCGAGATGCCGGCATGGACCCGCGGCACGTCGGGGTTCATCACGTCGCGCGCCACGAGCCCCGAGAGGGAATTCTCGATGGCAACCTGTCGCACCGTGGCGCCCGACGCGGAGAGCAGGAACCAGCCGATGAAGGCCTGCCACAGGCCGCCCACCAGGTTGCCGTAGAAGAGAACCTGGGCCGCGCCGAGGCCGATGAAGCCGTAGGCGATCCACTGGCCCACGTTCGCCGCCACGCGCGTCGCACGCTGGAAGTTTCCGCTGCGCGCCCAGAGCAGGGCGCGCAGGACGCGGCCGCCATCGAGCGGAAAGCCCGGCAACAGGTTGAATGCGGCGAGGATGAAGTTGATCCACGAGAGCCAGCCGAGCATGCTGCCCGCGGGCGTATGGGCTCCGGCAGCGCCGGCGATCCACGTGAAGACCAGCGCCAGCAGCGCGCTCACCACGGGCCCGGCGATCGCGATCTCGAACTCCGCCCGTGGTGTCGGCGGCTCCTTCTCCATCACCGCGATGCCGCCGAAGATGAAGAGCGTGATCGAGCGAACGCCCACCTTGTGGCGCAGGGCGAGCACGCTGTGACCGAGCTCGTGCAGAAAGATCGAGAGGAAGAAGAGGACCGCCGTTCCGCCGGCGAGCAGCGTCCGCAGCGTCCCGCTCCAGTCCGCATGCTCCTGACCGAGCGTCGACGAGAGCGTGATCGTCACCAGGAAGAAGACCACGAACCAGGTCGGGTGCAGGAAGACCCGAATGCCGAGCACGCGACCGAGAGGAATGCCGCCGTCCATGGCCGCAAGCCTAGCCGGTTGACGCCTCCCCGCTTGCCTCGCACAGTCGCTCGATATCCAGACGGGGAGGCTTCGATGGCGATCGTGACGGAGCGCGTACGCATACCGCTGGCCGGTGGCGGCGAGATGGGCGGCTACCTGGCGAGGCCGGAGAACGGCGAACGGCGCCCCGCCGTTCTCGTCTTCATGGAGATCTTCGGCATCAACGTCCACATCCGAGACGTCGCCGAGCGCCTCGCGGGAGAGGGCTACGTGGCGATCGCTCCCGACTACTTCCATCGCACGGGCCCGGGCGTGGAGTACGACTACGACGCAAGTGGGATGGCCGCTGGCATGAAGCTCCTCGGTGCGCTGCGGGCCGAGGAGATGATCGCGGACGCGAAGGCGGCGATCGCATTCCTGCGCGCGCGCAGCGACGTTCGCGGAGACCGCATCGGCGCCATGGGCTTCTGCATCGGGGGCCACATGGCGTACCTCGTGGCCTGCGAGACCGACGTTCGCGCCACGGCGAGCTTCTACGGAGGCGGCATCGCAGCGGCGCAGGGGCCCGGCGGGGGCACGCCGACGCTCGACCGCAGCGCGAAGATCGGGGGCACGATCCTCTGCCTCTTCGGCGGCCAGGACGCCATGATCCCGGCCACCCAGGTTGGCGCCATCCGTTCGGCCCTCACGAAGAGCGGCGTTCGCCACCACATCGAGGTGTATCCGGACGCGGGGCACGGCTTCTTCTGCGATCAGCGCCCGTCCTACGACGCGGCCGCCGCGGCCGACGCATGGCGCCGGGTGAGGGAGCTCTTCGCGCGCGAGCTCGGTGCATGAGTCGGGCGGTTTGACACGAACGGCCACGAGCCGGTACTTATGAGTTGCACGTGGAAGGTGACCTCCGGCGAGAACCGCCGGGGGCGGTCCCCGGAGTTCGGGGGCCGCGGGAAGCCGGTGTGAGTCCGGCGCGAGCCCGTCGCTGTAACCGGGGACGATCGGGGAACATGCCACTGGCCGGAGACGGCTGGGAAGGCCCACCGATCGGCGGATCCGGGAGCCAGAAGACCGGCCTTCCAGCGGGTTCCTGCTTCTCCGGCGGCGAGAAGGGGAGCGTCTCGTTCCGTCCGATCGGGCCCGATCCCGTGGCCGGAATCCAGCGCGCCTTTCCACGCTTTCGATCGAGCGCGAGCCCGTAGCGGCCGCGACCGGGGGCCATCGGCCCGCGGGCGCGAAATCCCCATGCGCCCGAAACCGGCGCGATGGAGCGCTCGATGATCCTCACTCGCCCTCTCCAGCTCTCGCTCGCCTGCGGCCTCGCCCTCCTTGCCCTCGCCCTCTCGCCGTGGAGGGCCTCGGCGCTGACGTCCGACTTCGAAGACGTTGGCGCCTCCCTTCCTCCCGGCTCGGCCGTCAATGACTCCTTCGGCTTCAGCAGCGGGGGGGCGGCCTTCAACAACCAGTTCACCGACTTCGGCGGGGGCTTCACCTCCTGGGCGGGCTTCGCCTACTCGAACGTCCAGAACTCGGTGATACCGGGCTTCGCGAACCAGTTCGCCGCCTACCGGCCCGCGGCGCCAGGCGAGGGGGGCACCTACGCCGTCGGCTTCGTCGACGAGTTCGTGCCCTTCCATCCGCGCATCACGTTCGCGCACGACGTGCAGGCCCTGAGCGTGAAGGTCGCCAACACCACCTTTGCCGCGCTCTCCATGCTCGACGGCGACGCCTTCGCAAAGAAGTTCGGCGGGACGACCGGGCACGACCCGGACTTCTTCCGGCTCACGATCCGGGGCCTCGACGCGGCCAGTCTCGAGGTTGGCGCCGTCGAGTTCTTCCTCGCCGACTACCGCTTCGAAAACGATGCCCTCGACACCCTCGTGAGCGCCTTCACGGCCGTGGACCTCTCGGGCCTCGGCCTGGTGCGCTCGCTCGAGTTCTCGCTGGCCTCGAGCGACGTGGGCGCATTCGGCATGAATACGCCGGCCTTCTTTGCCATCGACGACGTGGTGGTGGCGCCCGAGGCGGGCACGGCCTTGCTGCTCGGCGGCGGATTGCTGGGGCTCGCGGCCTGGCGGCGGCGGCTCAGGGGCCCGGTGGCGGCGTAGGCCGCGTGAGACCCGGGTTCGTGAGACCGCGGGGGCGCGGTCGCCTCCGGATTGCTGCGGTGCCGTTCGCGCTGGCGCTGCTCGCAGGGCCGGCGCCCGGCGCTGCGGCCGAGGAGGCCGCAGCGCCGGATCTCGTCCGCGACGTTCCGCCGGTCGTCGTCCGTGACCTGCGACCGGAGGATCTGCCCGACGATCCCTCGGCGTTCACGACGGTGATCGACCTCGATCGCTACGAGGGTGAGGCGAAGACGGTGGACGATCTGCTCTCGCAGGCCGTGGGCGTGCAGGTGCGGCGATTCGGCGGGCCCGGTCAGCCGTCGGAGGTCTCGATCCGGGGCTCGACGGCGAGCCAGGTCGTGATCCTCCTCGACGGCATCCGCCTCGACAGCGCGCAGACGGGGGTCGTCGATCTCTCGACGATCCCCGCAGATCTCCTCGAGCGGATCGAGGTCTCGCGCGGCGGCGGCTCGGTGCAGCAGGGGACGGGCGCCATCGGCGGCGTGATCAACCTCGTGACCCGCCGCCCCACCGCGGAGCCGCGCACGGTGCTGACGGGCTCACTGGCCTCGTTCGGCACCGGGGAGGGCTCCGCGCTCCACGCCGCGCGCTACGGCGACTGGGAGGTGACGGGCGCCTACGAGGGCTTCACGACGCGTGGCGACTGGGAGTTTCTGCGGCCCGTGACGAAGGTCGGCAACACGATCCTCGTTCCGGATCCGCCGACGCTGACGCGCATCAACAACGAGGCCGAGTACCAGACGGGGCTGGTTCGCATCGGGCGCGACCTCGGTGAGAAGGTGCACCTCAGCCTGCAAGACGATGGCTTCTTCACCAGCCGCGGCACGCCGGGCCTCGACTCCGGCGGCGGCGCCTATGGTGGTCAGCAGCTGAACGCTCACGAGCGTCTCACGCGCAACGTGGCCGATCTCTCCATCGATGCCGCCAGCGTGACGCCACTCGCCGTCGACGGCAGCGCGCATCTCTATCACCGCTACCAGCGACTGCACTTCAAGAATCCGACGCCGACGCTGGGCCCGCCGATCGATGCCGAGCAGACGAACCAGACCTTCGGCGGGCGCTTCGGAATCGAGCGCGGGATCTCGCTGCTCGACACCGAGCATCGGGCGTCGCTCGCCTTCGAGGGCTGGGAGGACCATCTCGCGGCCGTCGCCTTCGCGAATCCGTCGCGCATGACGCTCGATGCCTGGGTGCAGGACGACGCCCGCTTCTTCGACGGCGTGCTGCGCGTCATCCCGGGCGTGCGCTACGACGACACCGAAGGCTTCGGCGATCGCTTCGTTCCGCGCATCGGCGCCGTGGTGGAGCCGTGGCGCTGGCTGCGTCTTAAAGGCAACCTCGAGCGCGCCTATCGCGTGCCGAGCTTCGACGAGCTCTACTTTCCCGACGAGGGATTCGTTCGCGGAAATCCGGGCCTCGCTCCCGAGGAGGCCGTCGGCTGGGACGCCGGCTTCGCGCTGGCCTTCTCCGGCCCCTGGCCCTTGGGCCGCGGGAGTCTCGAGGCGGCGTACTTCGACAGCGACATCGAGAACTCGATCGTCTTCGTGCTGATCAGCCCCTTCACCGTGGCGCCCGTCAACACGGGGCCCGCCCGTTCACGGGGCGTCGAGGTGTCGGCGTCGCTCGGCCTGCTCGACTGGATCGTGCTCGGCGTCAACTACACACACCTCGATGCGGTCTACAAAGACAGCGATACTCCGCTTCCCGGGCGCAGCCCGAACGAGCTGTCGGGGCGCGTGCAGATCGGCCCGCCCTCGGGATCGTTCAAGCTCTTCGGCGACGCGCTGTATACGGACGTGATTCCCGTTTCCGAGTCCGGCCGTACCATTCTTCCGGCCCGTACGACCTTCGACGCGGGGATCGTCGTCGATCTGGTGCAGATCCCCGTGCTCGGGGAGAGGATCCCGCTGAACAGCCTCCTGCTCTCGCTGATCGCGTCGAACCTGACGGACGTGAGCGTGCGCGATGCGCAGTTCTTCCCGCAGCCGGGGCGTGTGCTGAGCGTCAAGGCGCAGGCCTCGTTTTGATCCACCACGGCGCAGAGCGTTCGAGCGGGCTTCTCCTGGCCGCCGGCCTCGTGCTGGCGTGTGGAGGCAGCGGGGGCGGCGGGAGCGGAAGCGGGGGCAGTGCGCCCGTGATCGAGATCAGCTCGGCAGATTCACGCTGCGCGCCGCTTCCGGGATCGTTTCCGCCGGGTCTCGACCTCGTTCCGGGCGTCTCCGGACGCGCGGTGGTGGCGAGCTTCACACCGCCGTCGCTGCTTCCCTTCGATCTCGGGCCGCTGCCGCCGGTCGTCGCCGCAGCCGGCTCCGTGCCCGCGATCCCGCCCGACAGCGATGGCGACGGCTGCGCGGAAGGGAGCTTCTTTCCGTGTCCCGCGACGAGTCCGGTGCTCGATGGCGTGCTCGCCGTGAGCGCAGGCCTCGCCCTCGTCACCGCGAGCTCGTACGAAGAGGTGATCTTCGTGAACCCTGCGGACGGGCGGCTGGTGCCTGGCGTCGTGGGCACGCCCGCGGGCTTCGTACCCGGGCAATACATCTACCTGCCGCCACCGGGCACCGCGGCCGTCCGCACGGCCGTCTCCACCTCGGGCTGTGTGGCCGTCGCTCCGGGGACCCTCGACTCCCGTGGCGACGTGGTGGTGCCGCCGCCGGCCTCGTGGTGCCTTCCCGGAGCGCCGAGCTTTCGTCCGACCTTCACCTCCGGCGCCGCCGTGGCGGGGGGGCACCTCTTCGTATCGATGTCGAACCTCAACGACAACACGGTGCCCGCGAGCGCGCAGTACCTCCCCGGGACGCTGCTGGTCTACGACTTCGATCTCTCGAGCGGGGCGCCGGCCGTGACGCCCAATGCAGCGACGCCCGTGATCCTCACCAGCGGCTTCAACCCCACGCACGTCACGGCCTACCGCACGCCGTTGGGCCGCGATCTCGTGCTCGTGAGCGTGAGCGGCGCGATCGGACGTCGCACGGACGATCCGGCGACGCCCACTGCCCTCGAGGCAGGCGGCCTCGCGCTGACGGGTGCGGCCATCGACGTCGTCGATGCCGTGAGCCTGCGGCTGCTCGCGACCGTTCCCCTCGGCGCGGTGGGTCTCGCCTACGACCGGCTAGCGATCGATCCCATGGGCCGCGTCGCGCTCGCGGGCAGCGCCATCACTCGCGCGCTCTATGGCATCGACCTCGCGCCCCTCGACGCGCTTCCGGCGGCGCCGCCCGTGCCGCTGGTGCTCGACGGCACGACAGGGCCCGATGCCCGGATCTTCTACGCGGGCTTTCCCTTCACCATCCCCGCGCGGGCGGACG
Organism: uncultured Myxococcaceae bacterium; assembly: GCA_964403915.1. Lineage (GTDB taxonomy): Bacteria > Myxococcota_A > UBA9160 > UBA9160 > UBA9160 > MYXO. Next base: position 357 of record CAYOIG010000117.1, on the reverse strand, counting down.
CACCCCCGGCCGCAACCTGCGACGGCTTCGTCGTGAGCGCCGACTGGAACGCCGCCGGAAGCCGCCTCTACGCGAGCGAGTACTGCGACGGGACGCTCTCCACGATCGAGGCCGATCTCTCGGGCAACCCGAGCCTCGCCGAGCTGCGGGGCGGGCGTTTCCGCTTCAGCGCCCTCGATGCCGTGTTCGCGCCGCTCGCGGCCTCGGCCGTCGGAAAGCCCCGCGCGCCCGGCTCGCTGCGTGTTCGCAGCGGACGGCCGGGCATCGACTACACGGGAGCCGACGTCTTCGTGCTCGTGGGCCTACCGGAGGGGCTGCTGTGCGGCATCCGCTTCGAATCGCGCTGATCGTGGCGGC
>CAYOIG010000116.1:0-8964 GCA_964403915.1 uncultured Myxococcaceae bacterium | reverse complement strand
GCGTCACGAAGTAGACGCCGACGCCTTTGGACCGAATCAGGCGCACGACCTGCTCCACCTTCTCCGAGAGGGCCCTCGGCGCATCGTCGAAGAGCAGATGTGCCTCGTCGAAGAAAAAGACGAGACGCGGCTTCTCGGGGTCTCCGATCTCCGGAAGCTGCTCGAAGAGCTCCGAGAGGAGCCAGAGCAGAAAGGTCGCGTACAGGCGCGGGCTCTGCATCAGCCGATCGGCTGCCAGCACGTTCACCATGCCGCGCCCCGCATCGTCGAGCTGGATCAGGTCGGCGAGGTCGAGAGCGGGCTCCCCGAAGAAGCGCTCGCCCCCCTGCTGTTCGAGCACGAGCAGGGCGCGCTGAATGGCCCCGACCGAGCTCGCGCTCACGGCGCCGTAACGAAGCGTGATCTGCCTGGCGTGTTCTGCGACGTGGGTGAGCAGCGAACGAAGGTCTTTGAGGTCGAGCAGGAGGAGGCCTTCGTCGTCGGCGAGCTTGAAGGCGAGATTGAGAACTCCCGCCTGCACCTCGCTGAGGTCGAGAAGCCGTGAGAGCAGAAGCGGCCCCATCTCCGAGACCGTCGTGCGTATGGGATGGCCCTGCTCTCCAAAGAGATCCCAGAACACGACGGGAGAGGCCGCGAAGGAGAGCTCGATCCCCAGCTCTCGCGCCCGCTCGATCAGCTTCGGCTTCGGCTCGCCCGGCTGGGACAGCCCCGCGAGGTCTCCCTTCACGTCGGCGAGAAAGACCGGAACGCCGTGCTTCGAGAAGCCCTCGGCGAGAACCTGCAGCGTCACGGTCTTACCGGTGCCGGTGGCGCCCGCCACGAGCCCGTGACGGTTCGCCAGGCGCAGCAGCAGGTGGAGCGGATGCTCGCCCTTCGCGACGAAGATTCCGGCGGCGTCGCTCATGCAGACTCTCTCGCGGCGCTTCGCCGCGCGCGAACCCATTCGATCAGCATCGGCATCATCGACAGGACGATGATGGCGAGAATGACGCTCTCGAAGTTGTGCTTGATGATCGGAATCTGTCCGAACAGGTAGCCGGCCATCGTGAGCGTCGTGATCCAGACCAGAGCGCCGGTCACGTTCCAGAGCGCAAAGTGCCGGTAGCTCATCTGGCCGATTCCGGCCACGAAGGGCGCAAAGGTGCGGACGATCGGCACGAAGCGCGCGAGAAAGATCGTCTTGCCGCCATACTTCTCGTAGAACTCGTGCGTGCGCTGGATGTGCTTCGGGTTGAAGATGCGCGAGTTCTCGCTGGTGAAGACCGCAGGCCCGAGGTAGCGGCCTACCGCATAGTTCACGGCGTCGCCGAGCACCGCGGCGACGAAGAGCACGGCCATCGCGAGCGGCAGGCTCGTAGTGGCTCCTTCCACCGAGCAGAGCGCCCCCACGGCGAAGAGCAGCGAGTCGCCGGGAAGGAAGGGGGTCACGATCAGCCCGGTCTCGCAGAAGACGATCACGAAGAGCAGCACGTAGAGCCAGGAGCCCATCCATCCAGCCCATTCGTTCAGGTGCCGGTCGAGGTGCAGCACCACGTCCAGCAGCTCGCGCAGCGATTCCAAGATGCTCTCCTTCTAGGCGTCGGCACGCCGCGCCCGGCGGCCGGCACGGCGATCGTCCCATTCGAGTACGGCCGGCAGCACCACGACGTAGCTCACGAACGTCGCAGCGACACCGAGGGTGAGAAACTGCCCGATGGCGGCCATGCCTCCGTGCGGCGCGAAGGCGAGGATTCCGAAGCAGAGCACGGTGGTGAGGGCCGCGAAGAAGACCGCGCGGGCCGTGCTGGTGCCGAGCACGTCCTTCTCTTCCGGGTTCGTGCGGTGCCGGTGGAGCAGGTGGATGCCGTTGTCGATGCCCATACCGAGCAGCATCGGCAGCACGATCACGTTGGCGAAGTTGAAGCTGAGCCCGAGGATCACCATCCCGGCGCAGGAGACGACTCCCGCCAGCAGCAGCGGGAACAGGGCCAGAACCGTGTCCCAGACGTTTCGCCACAGCCAGAGCAGGAAGAGCGTGATGGCGATCGCACCGCCGAGGAGGGCGTTCTCCATCGCCCCCGACGTGACCCGCCCCCACTCGAGCAGCGTGACGGCCGGTCCGGTGGCCTCGGGCACGACCTCGCGGACGGAGTCCACGAACTGCTCGAGAACGCGGCTGTCGCCGAGGTCGAGGGCGGGGATCACCTGCACCCGCGCCCGTCCGTCATCGGCGAGCATCTGCCCGCGAATCTCGGGCGGAAGATCGGCCGCGGTCACGACGTCGGGAGCGAGCGCGTGCTCGAGCTCGCGGAGCTGCGCCGGGAGCGAGCCCACGACGTTCGACTGGAGCCGATCGAAGGCGGGGCCGGCGTCGCCCGCCGCAGTGCCCGCGAGAAAGCCTTCGAGCGCGGTCGCGAGCCGCCGAGCGCTGGTCGCGAGCTGCGCATCGCCGCCAGCGCCTGCGGCAACCCCGACCTCCGCCGCGAGCTTCTCGAGCGCAGCGCGCTCCTCGGAAGGCCCGGGCGGCACGCCGCCGCGAGGCGCGGGCGGGAGCAGCAGGGCGAGGTCGCCGAGGATGGCGCGCTTGGCCTCCTGATCGGCCGGCACGAAGTCCGAGAGCGTGCGCGTGCTCTCGACGCCCGCGACCTTTGCGAGCCTCGGCGCCAGCGCCTCGGCACTGGCGAGATCGGCCGTGATCACGTCCACGGTCCAGGGCGTGGTTCCGCTGCGGGAGACGAGATCCTCGAAGGCCTGCACCGACTCGGTGCTCGGGTCGCGCAGGTTGAGCGAGTTGTGATCGAAGTGGACCCTCGGCAGCAGGGCCAGCGATGCGAGTCCGAGCACGGCCGCGGCGATCCGGATCGGATGCGCCCAGGCGATCGGGAGGTGCTGGATGCGCGCGACCCAGGGGGGCGTGGCATGCGAGAGCTTCGGACCGACGGGCGCCGTGAGGCTCAGCAAGGCCGGCAGCACGGTGAAGGTGGAGAGGAGGCTCAGCACCACGCCTGCGCCGGAGATGATTCCGAGCTGGGCGACACCGCGGTAGTCGCTCGGGGCGAACACCAGAAAGCCGATGGCCGTGGTGCCGGCGCTCGAGATGAGAGAGCTGCCGATGCTGCGCCCCGTCTCCTCGATGGAATCGGCTCGTGAGCGGCCCCGGGCAGCCAGCTCGGCGAAGCGCATGCAGACGTGGATCCCGAACTCGCCACCAAGACCCACGATCAGCACGTTGAACGAAGCCGAGACCTGATTGAGCTCGCCGATCGCGGCGGCTGCGAAGGCATTGGTCCAGATCAGCGCCACCACCAGCGACGCGACGAGCGCCAGCACCATGCGCACCGAGCGCAGGCCGAAGTAGATCGCAAAGGCGAAGAGCAGCAGCGCGACGACGGCGATGAGCTGGGCCTGGCGCTGCACGACCTCCTGCTCCTCGAGATTGAGGACGAGATCGCCCGTGATCCGGACGCGGACGCCGCTTTCGGCATCGAGACCGAGCTCGCGCGACGCCTCGCGGATCGCATTCACGGCCGGCTTCGCGAACAGGATGTCGTGGAAGTCCACCCTGGGATGGACCGTCAGCACGCGGTGCTTTGCCGCCTCGGAGAGCGAGCCCCCGATGAGGGCATCGCCCCATGGGTCGGGCGCCGCTCGGCCCTCGCCGGCTGCCTCGATCGCAACGCTCACGCGGTCGAGAGCCGCCGCGAGATCGATGCCCACGTCCGTGCCGCTGCGCTTCGCGGCAAGGGCCTGGCGCAGCAAGCTCGAGATGCCGACCACGCTCTGGTCGCGCGTCAGCTCCGCGAGGAAGGGCTGCACGGCGCTCAGTCGATCGGCCAGCTTCTCGAGCTCCGCGGTGTCGAGAAAGAGCAGCGCGTTGCGCCGGAAGAAGTCGCCGCCGCCCACGACGGAGACGCGCTCGAAGAGATCGGTCTGCTGGTTGAGGCGCTGCGCGAGCGCGTCTGCGGCACGCCCGGCGGAGGAGGCGCTGTCGCCGTCCACCAGCACCAGCACCGAAGTGTCGAGCGCGCGAAAGCTCTTCTCGAAGTCGAGCTTTCGGACGAGGAAGGGAACGTCCGGCCGGATCAGCGCATAGAGGTCGGCATTGACGCCGAGGTTGAGCGCCGCGTATACGCCGAGCAGGGCCGTGAGCACGCCGACCGCAACGAGCACCGACCGCGCGTGGCGATCCACCGCGGCGATCCAGCGCGCCGAGAGATCGCTCAGGCGCTCGTCGAAGCTTCGGGCCATGCTGGGCTCCGCTCGGGCCGCGGCGGCTCGGCGGGCAGGGCCCGGCTGCGGCGGCGCGAAGGCATAGCAGACGGAATCCGGACGGGCCGGTCATCCGATCGCAACCCGCCGCGCGCGCTCGGTGCGAAGGAGGCCGGCGCTCAGTGCGGCGCCGTCTCCTGCCGCACGTAGACGCCTTCGAAGCGCGCGCCTCCGCCGCAGGCACCGGCCTCGCTGGCGAAGAGGAGGCGGCCCACGAGGCGCAGGCTCACGCGACAGCCGCTTCCGAACTCGTCCGCGACGACGAGCTCCTGGCCGCGCGGGCGACCGGCGCCGTTGAGCCAGGCCGCCGCGTCGGTTCGCGCACCTTCGCCTGCCAGCGCCGTGGCCTCCACCTCGAGCAGCTCCTTCGAGGCGGCCGGGCGGATCGTGAGCATCCCGCCGCCACCGATCCAGGCGCCGGGCCAATCTTCGAAGGGCGGCTCCTGATCGACGTCGGCCGTACGCACGCTGCGTCGCGGCAGCCATCCGACGCTCTGGACGGCCCCGCCCGCGGTGCGTGCGGTGCACACGAACTGGCGGAACGAATGGGAGACGATCACCGACTCCCCCGTTCCGAGCGCCGAGCCGATCTGACAGGAACGACCGCGATCGGCCGGGCATCCGCCCTCGTCGGCGAGCAGGTAGGGTCGCGCGTCACCGGTCTCGACACGGACGCTGCCCGCGCGAAGCGGCACGCCCTCGCGAACGAAGCTCTCGGCGCGACAGCTCCATTCGGACGGTTCGCCGTCGGCCCCGTGCGCCACGACCGGCACCAGTGCCACCGCCAGCGCCAGTAGAAGACGACCGACACCATTCCGTGTCACGTCCGTCGTCGCATCTTCTCGCTGCCGAGCTGGCTCTTGAGCAGCGGGCGGCAGAAGACATCGCTCTCCCAGAGCTGCTTGCAGGCGGCGCTCGCGTCGCGGCGCGAGAGCCCGGCCAGCGCGGCCGTGAAGCCCCGCGCGTCCTCGCGGGCGCGCGCCGCGACGAACGGGCTCGCACCCCGCGCACCGGCCGCGAGGTGCCGCGTGGCCGATTCGATGGCGCCGCGAGCCTCCGGGGCCGAGGCAAAGGTGCCGAGGAGCAGCGCCCAGCCCGATCCACCGCCGGCGTCGCTCGGCGCGCCGGGGCCGCCGCGGGAAGCCACGCATTCCCCTGCCGGCAGCACGCGCGGGGGCGTGTCGCTGGCGCTGGCGAGGTCTGCGACCGAGCGGCCCGGCGCCGCCGCGTTTGCAAAGCCCGCCGAGAGCAGTCGTGCGGCGAGCGCGTTGCGCTCTCCCCGGCTGTGTCCGCCGAGCACGACGGCGATCACCCGCCGCTCGCCGCGCCGTGCGCTCGCCACGATGTTGTACCCCGAATCGCAGGTGAAGCCCGTCTTCACGGCTTCGGCGCCCGGGTAGCTCGTGAGCAGGCCGTTGATCGTCGGCCACGACTGCCCTTCGTAGGTGACGCCCGGCGCCGCGAAGAGACTCGCGTGCTGCGGGAAGCGCTCGAGGATCGCGCGTGCGAGCACGGCCATGTCGCGCGCCGTGGTGATCTGGGCGGCATCGGGCAATCCTGTCGCGTTGCGGAACTGCGTGCCGCCCATACCGAGCGCCTTCGCCTTGTCCGTCATCCGGCCGGCGAAGGCCGCCTCGGTCCCGGCCACGCGCTCGGCGAGCACCACCGCCGCGTCGTTCGCTGAGCGCTGCAAGACTGCGAGGATCGCCTCGCGGGCCAGGATCGTCCTGCCGGCGCGAAGCCCGAGCTTGAACTCGGACTGCCCGGCCGCCGCAGTCGAGATCGGCAACACCTCGCCGAGCGAGAGCTGTCCGCTCTCGACGGCCTCGAGTGCGAGGTAGATCGTCATCAGCTTCGTGAGCGAAGCCGGATGCCAGCGATGGGAAGCCGAGGCCTCCTGCAGCACGGCGCCCGTGCGGGCGTCCACCACGATGTGCGCAGGCGTCACCGCGGCATGCGCCGCCAGGGGCGCGAGGCCGAGGACCGCGACCAGGACAGGGGTGATCCATCGCAGGGGGGGCATGGGCTTCCTCTCCCAGAGTATGCCTCGATCCGGGCCGCTGGCCGCAGCCAGTGACTGATCGAAGGGACGCGCCCCGGACTCGAGGCGCCCTGCGCCAGTTGCCGGGTGCAGCCCCCCCCGCGCAGCCGGGGCCGCTGGCGGCTCGCGCTCAAGTCGGCCGCGCAGCCATCCGCAACAAGTCTTTGGATCACCTGCGGATTGGGGGAGGGTATGCGCCGCTCGGCCGCCGGCAACGTCTGCGCAGCGCGCACGCAGCGAAGGCGCAGCCGCGCGTGCGGCCCTGCCCTGGGCCGGGAGCGGTGACTTCAACGCTTTAAAGTGTCGCCAGCCCGGCGGGCGACGAAGGGGGAAATGCGATGCGAGAGCTGGCTCTGCTTCTGCTGGTGCTGGGGGCTGTTTCGTCCGGCCGTGCCGCTCGCGCCGAGGATGGCTGCCATGCGACGGGCAAGACCTCGGGGGAGGTCGCGGTCTGCGGCGATACGCGCGAAGTGGACCGCCAGCAGCTCGAGGATGCCGCCTCGGCGTCGGCGGCGCCGCGGCGGCCCTCCTCGCGGGCGAGCCTGCCCGGGGACGGCCTCGCCAGCGGTGCCCGGCCGATCGGCCCCGCCGATCGCGAGAACGTGCCGAGAGGGCGCAGCTACTGATGGCGTACCGAGTCCGCGTGCGACGGAGAATCGCATTGCGCACGGCGCGGCGGCGGCTCGTTCGCGCGCTGCTGGGCCTCGGCTGCGGCGTCCTCGCGCTCGTGAGCCCGGCCCGCGGCGAGCCCGTCGAGGGGCCGTGCACGGAAGACGCCGCTCGGATTTGCGCAGACGCGGGGGGCACGCGTGTCGGGACGCTGCGCTGCCTGAAGGAGCATGCCGAGGAGCTCTCGGAAGCCTGCCGCGCGCTGGTCGCCGAGCCGCAGCAGCGGCGAAGCGAAGCGGGCGAGGCCTGTGGCGAAGACGCCGTGCGGCTGTGTCCCGGCGTGCAGCCGGGTCGGCACAATACGGGCATGCTGAGCTGCCTGCGTGCCAACGCGGACTCGCTCTCGGACGCATGCCGCAACGCCCTCGATGCGCTGCCGGGCAAGAAGCGGGAGGGCGCGCCGCCGGGAGCGTGACGCGCACGGCGGCCGGCGCTCCGGTCCGCCCCGGCGCTCGTCGCCGTGAACACGGCCTCCTCGACATCGGATACAGTCGAGGCCGAGGAGGGGCGTGCATGGCGACCCGGCTACGGCTTCGAGGTGCGGCACTCACGCTGGCGGGGCTCGTCGCCCTCGCGCTGCAGCTCTCCGGCTGCGGCTACAACCAGCTCCAGGCGGAGGACGAGGCCGTGAAGGCCGCCTGGAGTGAAGTCGAGAACCAGTACCAGCGACGGGCCGACCTCGTGCCGAACCTCGTGGCGACGGTGAAGGGCGAGGCGAGCTTCGAGCGCGGAACGCTCGAAGCGGTGGTGCAGGCCCGGGCGAAGGCGACCAGCATCACGGCCACGCCGGAGCTCGTCAGTGATCCGGCCGCATTCGAGAAGTTCGAAGCGGCGCAGGGCGAGCTCTCGGGCGCCCTCTCCCGCCTGCTCGTCACCGTGGAGCGGTATCCGGATCTGAAGGCCAACCAGGCCTTCCGCGACTTGCAGGCGCAGCTCGAAGGCACGGAGAACCGGATCGCCGTTGCGCGCAAGCGCTACGTCGAGGCCGTGCAGCAGTACAACACCATGGTGCGCTCGTTCCCGACGAATCTCACCGCAAAATACCTGCTCGGCCTCTCCGTGCGGCCGACGTTTACGGCAAGGCCGGGCACGGAGCAGCCGCCGGAGGTGAAGTTCTGATCGGGAGCGCCTTGCGGTCCGCGGTGGCGGCGTCGCTCCTGCTGCTGGCGAGTGCCGCGCTCGCCCTGGAAGTGCCGCCGCTGCGTGGGCGCGTGAACGACCTCGCGGGCCTGCTTCCAGCGGAGCGCGCGGCCGCCCTCGAGCAGACGCTCGCGCGTTTCGAGGCCGAGACCTCGCACCAGGTCGTGCTGCTCACGCTGCCCTCGCTCGAAGGCGAGCCGATCGAGAGCTTCTCGCTGCGCGTCGCCGAGGCCTGGAAGCCCGGGCACAGGGGTCTCGACGACGGGATCCTCGTCGTGATCGCGCCCGAAGACCGGACGGCGCGCGTCGAGGTCGGCTACGGGCTCGAGGGCGCGGTGCCCGACGCCGTCGCGAACCGCGTGCTGAAGGACACGATGTTCCCGCTCTTCCGCGAGGAGCGGATGGCCGACGGCGTCGAGGCCGGTATCTCGGCGCTGATGGCGGCTGCGCGCGGCGAAGTCGTGCCTGCCGATCGGCGCCTGCGCGTGGCGCCGGGCGGCGGCACGGATCCGGTCTCGATCCTCGTCTTCGCGTCGCTTCTCGGTGCCCTCGCAGGCGCTCCCTTCCGGCGCGGGAGCGCCCGGCCCGTAGGGGCGCTGCTGGGAGGCGGCGTCGCCGGCGGGCTCACGTTTCTCCTGCTCGCCTCCCTCGGGCTCGCTGCGCTCGCCGCGCTGATCGGCGCCGTGCTCGGCTTCGTCGGCCCGGGTGCGGGGGGAGGCCTCGCGCGCAGCCGCTACGGGTACGGGCGCGGCGGCTTCGGCAGTGGCGGCTGGGGCGGAGGCTTCAGCAGCGGCGGCTCCGGCTGTGGGTTCAGCGGTGGCGGCGGCGGCTTCGGTGGCGGCGGCGCTTCGGGCCGCTGGTGAGGA
>CAYOIG010000115.1:0-1764 GCA_964403915.1 uncultured Myxococcaceae bacterium | reverse complement strand
CGGTAGCGAGCCCTGCGGCGACTTCGATCTCGCGGCTGCGAAGGAGACCCTCGCGGCCGCGCTGGCCGAACCCGGGCTGAGCGAGCTGCTGCTCGAGGTGCGACAGCCCGCACGGCTGCGGATCGCCTTCACCGACGCGCTGCCCGGCCACGGGCTTCGCGTCTATCGTCTTGCGCGGGGGCGCGCACGCAGCGGGGAGCCGCTCGCGAGCGGAAGGCTCTCCGGCGGCGGCGCCTTCGTGCAAAGCGAAGCCTGGCGTGTCGAAGCTGCGGCGGACGGCTGCGTGACGCTCACGCACCGCGCCAGCGGCACGCTGATCCGCGACGCGCTGCGGGTCGTCTCGGAAGGGGACCGGGGCGATACCTACAACTTCGATCCCGTCCCGGGCGGCACGCTCGTGGATCGTTCGCAGCGCACGCGCGTGCGCATCGAGCGAGCGGGCGCCTCCGCAGCGACGCTCGCGATCGAGCTGCGGCTCCGCGTGCCCCGCGCGCTGGCACCCGATCGGGCAGGCCGCAGCGACACATGCGTGGATCTCCCGGTCACCCTGCGCCTGCGCGTGGTCGCAGGCCTCGACCGCCTCGACGTGCTGGCCGAGGGCGAGAACGTCGCCCGCGATCACCGCCTGCGCCTGCATCTGCGGGCGCCCTTCGGCGCACGCCGCTTCGAGGTCGAGTCGGCCTTCGAAACGGCCGAGCGTCCGATCGCACCCGCGCGCGAGGCCTTTGGGAGCGCATCGCCCGCGGAGCTGCCGATCGGCGCCGTGCCGCAGCGTAGCTTCGCGTCCGTCACAGACGGCACGCGTGCCCTCACCGTGGCCGCCCGCGGCAGCAGCGAGGTCGAAGCGGTGCCCGAAGCCGACGGCACGACGGCCCTCGCCATCACGCTGCTGCGCGCCGTTGGCTGGCTCTCGGGCAGCGACCTCGTGCTGCGCCCGGGGCCGGCCGGCCCGGTCTTTCCGACTCCGGGCGCGCAGGTGCCCGGCCCCTTTCACGCTGCCCTCTCCCTGCGACTGCACACCGCCGACGATGCCGCGCGCGTGGCGGAGGCCCACCGCTTCGCGTTTCCTGCGGCCGTCTTCGCGCCGGGCGAGGGAGCTGGCACGGTGCTCCGCGATGGGATGCGCCTGGTCGAGATCGACGATCCCACCATCGTCGTCTCCGCCCTCGAGCCGGGTCCGGAGGGCGCGCTCCAGCTTCGCCTCTACGAGGCCTCGGGCAAGCCCCGGCGCCTGCGCGGCCGCATCCCGGGCGCCACGTGCATCCGGGCCGCCGATCTTCTCGGCCAGCCGGACGCCGCTCTCGTGCTGCACGTCGCGGGAGACGCCTTCGAGGCCGATCTGCGGGCGCATCAGCTCGTCGACCTCGAAGCCTGCTTCGGCCCCGCTGGCGAGGCGGGCCTCAGGCGAGCCGGGGCTTCATCCTCCAGCGGATGAGCAGCAGCAACACCGCGAAGAGGATCCAGAGCGCGAGCATCGGTAGCAGCACGTCGCCGATGCCCGCGCCGCGCGAGACGAGGCGTCGCAGGCCGATCTGGTACCAGCGCAGCGGCGTGAGCGCGCCGAAGTAGCGCACGCCATCGGGCATGAGCTGGTAGGGGAACATCACGCCCGAGAGCACGAACGACGGCAGGATGAAGAAGGTCGTGAGGAAGACCGCCTGGGCCGACGTGCGTGCCTGCGCCGAGTCGAGCACGCCGATGGCGAGCGATGCGAGGACGAACGGAAGCGTGAGGAGGATGAGCCCGATCCTGCTGCCGGCGGGC
>CAYOIG010000114.1:0-1958 GCA_964403915.1 uncultured Myxococcaceae bacterium | reverse complement strand
GAACCTGTTTCGCGCCGCCATGCAAAGGCTCGGCTTGAAGGTTCCGATTTCGGGGCTCGCGCGCTCGGTCGAGGATGCGCGTCGCGTCGTGAAGGACACCGGCATCCCGGCCATCATCCGGCCGAGCTTCACCATGGGCGGAGCCGGCGGCAGCGTGGCCCATCACGCCGGGGAGTACGAGTCCCTCGTTGCGTGGGCCCTCCAGCAATCTCCCCGCCACGAATGCCTGATCGAGCAAAGCGTTCTCGGTTGGAAAGAATACGAGCTCGAGGTGATGCGCGACTGCGCGGACAACGTCGTCATCATCTGTTCGATCGAGAACTTCGATCCGATGGGGGTGCACACGGGTGATTCCATCACCGTGGCGCCCGCGCAGACGCTCACCGACAAGGAATACCAGGTGATGCGCGATGCCGCGATCGCGATCATCCGCGAGATCGGAGTGGACACGGGCGGCTGCAACATCCAGTTCGCGGTCGATCCGAAGACGGGCGAGATGATCGTGGTGGAGATGAACCCGCGCGTGTCGCGGTCGTCGGCGCTGGCGTCGAAGGCCACGGGCTTCCCGATCGCCAAGATCGCAGCGCGCCTTGCCGTGGGCTTCACGCTCGACGAGATCCGCAACGACATCACGCGCGAGACGCCGGCCTCCTTCGAGCCTACGATCGATTACGTCGTCACCAAGGTGCCGCGCTTCACGTTCGAGAAGTTCCCGAAGGCCGACAGCCGCCTCACGACGCAGATGAAGTCCGTTGGCGAGGTGATGGCGATCGGGCGCACCTTCAAGGAGAGCCTCCAGAAGGCGCTCCGATCCCTCGAGATCGGCCACGCCGGACTCGAGCGCCCCGCGCTGCCGGACGGCGAGGAGGGCGAGAAGGCGCTCTGGGATCAGATCGAGGTGGCGCGCCCCGGCCGCCTGTGGGCCATTGCCGAGGCCTTCCGCCGGGGAGCCAGCGTCGACGACGTGTTCCGGCGCTCGGCGATCGACCCGTGGTTCCTCGGCAACGTGAGAGAGCTGGTCGAGCTGGAGGCCGACCTCACGGCGGCCTCGCCGGCCGAGCGGGTCGCGTGGCTCCGGCCCGCCAAGCAGGCCGGCTTCTCCGACCGTCGTCTTGGCGCGCTCTGGGGCCTGCAGGAGCAGGAGGTCCGAACGCTCCGTCAGTCGAACGGCGTGCGGCCGGTCTACAAGCGGGTCGACACCTGCGGCGCCGAGTTCGAAGCATTCACGCCGTATCTGTATTCGACCTACGAGCAGGAGTGCGAGGCGGCGCCCACGAACCGCCGCAAGGTCATGATCCTCGGCGGCGGCCCGAACCGGATCGGGCAGGGCATCGAGTTCGATTACTGCTGCGTGCACGCCGTGTTCGCGCTGCGGGAGGCGGGCTTCGAGACGTTGATGGTGAACTGCAATCCGGAGACTGTGTCGACCGATTACGACACCGCCGACCGGCTCTACTTCGAGCCGCTGACGCTCGAGGACGTGCTCGAGATCCACGACCGGGAGAAGCCCGAGGGCGTGATCGTCCAGTTCGGCGGGCAGACACCGCTGCGCCTGGCCCTCGCGCTGGAACGCGCCGGGGTGCCGATTCTCGGCACCTCGCCCGACGCCATCGACCGGGCGGAGGACCGGGAGCGCTTCGACGCGCTGCTCGAGAAGCTGGCGCTGCGACGGCCGCCCGGTGCCGTTGCGCGCAGCGCTTCCGAAGCCGAGGAGGTGGCGGCCCGCATCGGCTATCCGGTGCTGGTCCGCCCGTCCTACGTTCTCGGCGGTCGTGCCATGGAGATCGTGCACGACGTGGAGATGCTGCGCGGATACATGCGCTTTGCCGTGAAGGCCTCGCCGGAGCATCCCGTGCTGGTGGACCGCTTCCTGGCGGATGCGACCGAGGTCGACGTGGACGCCGTCTGCGACGGCGAGCACGTGATGATCGGCGGCATCATGGAGCACGTGGAGCAGG
>CAYOIG010000113.1:0-1681 GCA_964403915.1 uncultured Myxococcaceae bacterium | reverse complement strand
CCGCTCCCACGGCATCGCGCTGATCTGCGACGAGGTCTTCGCCGACTACCGCAGCTCGTCGGCCGCAGCGGACGCGCCGCGCACGCTGCTCCCGGGCGCGGAGGAGGCCGAGGAAGGCCCCCTCGTCTTCGTGCTCTCGGGGGCGTCGAAGCTGCTGGGCCTGCCGCAGCTCAAGGTCGGCTGGATCGCAGCGGGCGGGCCCGCGCGCGTGCGCGACGAAGCGCTCGCCCGCCTCGAGGTGATCGCGGATACGTATCTCTCGGTCTCGGTCCCGGCGCAGCTCGCGCTGTCCGCACTGCTCGCATCGCGGGAGCGGCTCGCAGGGCCGATCGCAGCGCGGGTCGCGGAGAACCGCGTGCGGATCGAACGCGAAGTGGCCGGCGCCTGCGGTGTGACGCTCCTCGGGGCCGAGGGAGGCTGGTACGCGATCCTGCGGATCGGCGCCTCCGGCGATGGCCACGCGCCAGACGAGGATGCGCTCGTCGGCGGGCTCCTCGGCGGGCCGGGCGTCATCGTGCAGCCGGGCTGGCTCTTCGATCTGCCTCCCTGCGACGAGACCGGCCGCCCGGCGGCGCATCTCGTGCTCTCGCTGCTGCCGGAGTCGAGCGTCCTCGAAGAAGGGCTTCGCCACGTGCTCGCAGCGATCGCCGTCGTCACGCGCTAGCCTCGAAGGTTCATGGATCTCGCGGGCCGGCATGCCTTCGTCACTGGCGGGAGCGGCTTCACCGGCGGCCATCTCTGCGCGGCGCTCGTGCGGCGCGGCGCCCGCGTAACGGCGCTCGTGCGGCGCACGAGCAGCGTGGGCGCTCTTCAGCAGCTCGGCGTGCAGCTCGTGGTGGGCGATCTGCGCGACCGCGCCTCTTACGAGAAGTCGCTCGCCGGCTGCGACGGCGTCTACCACGTGGCGGCCGCCTTTCGTGAGGCGAAGATTCCCGATGCCGACTACACGGCCATCAACGTGGGCGGCACGCGGAGCCTCATCGAGGCGGCCGCCGAGGCGGGCGTTCGTCGCTTCGTGCATTGCAGCACCGTGGGCGTGCACGGGGACACGGGGCGTGAGCCCGCGAGCGAGACGGCGCCCTTCGATCCGCCGGATTTCTACTGCGAGTCGAAAGCCCAGGGCGAGATGCTGGCCCGCGAGCTGTTCGCGCGGCTCGGCCTCGATGGCGTCGTGTTCCGCCCCTTCGGCATCTACGGCCCGGGCGATACGCGTTTCCTCAAGCTCTTCCGCGGCATCGCGCGAGGCCGCTTCGTGATGATCGGAACGGGCGACGTGATGTATCAGTTCAGCTACGTCGACGATCTCTGCGACGGCATCCTGCTCTGCGGCACCAGGCCGGAAGCCGTGGGCGAGGTGTTCATTCTCGGCGGCGAGCCCCCGCTCACGCTGCGCGAGGTGATCGAGGAGGTGCAGCGCGCGACGAACGGGAGGCCCCCGCGCCTGCGCATCCCGATGGCGCCCGTGATGGCCGCTGCCACGCTCTGCGAGAAGCTGTGCCGGCCGCTCGGCATCGAGCCGCCGCTCTATCCGCGCCGCGTCGAGTTCTTCAGCAAGCACCGCGCCTTCGACATCTCGAAGGCGAAGCGCGTGCTCGGCTACGCGCCGCGCGTGCCGCTCGCCGAGGGGTTCGCGCGCACGGCGGCCTGGTATCGCGAGCAGGGGCTGCTCTAGCGCGCGCTG
>CAYOIG010000112.1:0-1965 GCA_964403915.1 uncultured Myxococcaceae bacterium | reverse complement strand
GCGTCGAGCTCACGCAGCAGCGTCACGAGCGCGCCGGCGCGGTCGTCCTCGTAGAGCGCATCGAGCGGGGCCTGCTCGAGCCGCTGCGCGGGCAGGAGCGTCTCGTCCTTCTCGCCGCCGCTGAGCTGCGCCAGCGCGGCGGCCACGGCATCGCCGGCATCTCCGTCCGGGAGGTCGTCCGCACCGCCGTCCTGCAGGCCGGCCACGCCGACGGGGAGGGCACCACCCGCCGCGAGCGCATCCGCGCCGGCCTCGCTGTCGTCCTCTGCAGTCTTGCGGGGCACACCGGCCTGGGCGAGCGCCGCGGCGTAGTCCATCTCGTTGATGCGAATGCCGGAGCAGGGCTCCGAGTACAGCGCCTTCACGAAGCCGCCGCTCTGCTCGAGCTTCTCGGGCTCCGTGGCGAGGATCGCGACGAAGCGCTCCAGCGTTCCGGGGGTCAGTGCGCCATCGAAAGACAGCCTCCGGACGGCGCGCTTCACCAGCTCCTGGGCAAGGTCGTCCACGCGGCCCCGCCCCACGGGCTCGCTTCCGAGCCGGAAGCCGCCCTGCCTCACCTCGAGCGCGAGCGGCCCGCCCCGGCGGATCTCCACCTCGATGGCCCGGTAGCCGCGCTCGAAGCTCTCGCGCAGCAGCGGGTGTCGGTCGGGATAGAACTGGCGTGCCTTCAACAGGCGGCCGAGATCGACCAGCAACGCGGTCACGTCCAGAGGCGTGCGCGCCCCCCCCGCGGCCGGCAGGGCGGCCGCGAGCGATGCGCTGGCTTCGGCACTTCCCATGCAAATCCCTTCGCTTCGCCGCTGCCGGCGGCAAAGCTGCTTCCGCTCGGGGTGTATCGACCGGCCTGCCGGGGCGCTTGATGCCCGCCGGGGGGCGCCGCGGGGCGCCCTTCTTTCGTTGACTTTTCGCCCGGGCGGGAGCTAGTCTTCCCTCGGTGTCCGGCCCCCCCCGCCGAGGCATCCACCCTCCGCGTCCCGAGCGGAAGTCATCGAAGAGCTCCAGAAAAACCCTTCGCCCGAGGCGCGCGGTGCATTCGCGCGCTGGGTCGCCATGGCCGGCGGGGCCGGATTGTCTCCGTTTGCCCCGGGAACGGCCGGATCGGTCGTCGGCGTGCTGCTCTTCTTCGGCCTTGCGCGGCTCCCCCTGCCAGTCTTCGCCCTGACCTGGCTCGCGCTGCTGGCCCTCTCGATCTGGGCCGCCGATCAGGCCGGCCGCCAGTTCGGGGTCGTCGACGACGGGCGGATCGTGATCGACGAGGTCGTCGGCCAGCTCCTGGCGCTGGCCCCCCTCGTCGGTGCCCCTGTGAGCTGGCCCCTGCTCGTGACCGGATTCGTCGCATTCCGGGTGTTCGATGTGTGGAAGCCGGGCCTCGTTGGCCGGGCGGAGCGGACGCTTCCGGGGGGCTTCGGTGTGGTGATGGACGACGTGCTGGCGGGCGTGCTGGCGGGGCTCGTGGTTGGCGCCTGCCGGCTGGCCGGCTTCGGTACGGGGGCCGCATGAAGGCCGAGATCCTCACCATCGGCGACGAGCTGCTGCGCGGCGAGATCGTCGATTCGAACAAGGCCTTGCTCTCGGAGCGCCTGCTGCGCCTCGACGTCGAGACGTGCTTCCACAGCTCCGTGCGCGACGAACCGGCCGACATGGCGGATGCGCTACGCCGCGCGGCGCGCCGCGCCGACGTCGTGATCGTCTCCGGCGGCCTCGGCCCCACGCGCGACGACCTCACGGTCGACGTGCTGGCGAAGACCTTCGATCGCAAGCTCGTGCTGCACGAGCCGTCGCTCGCAGCGATCCGCGCCTTCTTCGAGCGCGTGGGTCGCGAGATGGCCGAGGTGAATGCGAAGCAGGCCTGGCTGCCCGAGGGCGCCGAGGCCCTGCCGAATCCGATCGGCACGGCGCCGGGCTGCCTGCTGCTCGCGGGCGAGGTCCCCATCTTCTGCCTGTCGGGCGTCCCGCGTGAGCTGC
>CAYOIG010000111.1:0-6056 GCA_964403915.1 uncultured Myxococcaceae bacterium | reverse complement strand
GCCTCCGCTTCGAGCACTGCACCGAGGTCACCGAACGACGCTCGCAGCAGGAGGGCGCGCTCCCCGAAGCGCGCCAGTCTCCCGGACGCCGCCGCGAGCGCTTCGTCGTCCCGGTCGAGGCCGATCAGCCGTCCGTCCGGTGCGGTTCGCTCGAGCAGCGCCTCTGCATGCCCCCCCCCGCCCAGCGTGGCATCCACCACGAGGGCTCCCGGGGCGAGCTGGAGGAGGGAGATCACCTCCTCCAGCAGAACGGGCACGTGCGCGAAGCCATGGGACACGAGGTCGAACCGGCGGCCGCCGACTGCGCGGCCAGGAATCTCAGGAAAATCAACCAGGGTTTTGGGGTGCCCCGAGGCACCGATCAGACGGGAGCGGCTCGTCCCCCCCATGAACTCCCCGCCCACCGTCTGAAGGTGCTTCGGGGACACCCCAACCCCTTACCGGAGGAGCCGAAGCCCCTCCGTCCCCCCACTTGCTAAACCCCTCGCTCTACGGCCGCGTTCGCGATCTGCACGAACTCGGCCTGCGTTCTCGCGAGCTCCTGGTCGAAGCGCGCCTTGTCCCAGAGCTCGATCCGGGGCCCCACGCCGGCGATGACGACATCTCGCTCGAGGCGCGCGTGCTCCCGCAGGTGCGGCGGCACGAGGACTCGGCCCTGGGCATCGATCGGGCAATCGCAGGCTCCCGAGACCATGAAGCGCTGCAGGGCCTGCACGTCGAGCTGCATGGGCGAGGTGCTGCACAGCCGCTTCTCGATCTCGAGCCAGTCGTCGTACGGGTAGAGGGCGAGGCAATCCTTCAGGTTCGTTAGGATGGGCGGATGCTCGCTCCGCCGCGCGATCTCGGTCCTGTATCCGAGCGGGATGCTCATGCGCCCCTTGGAGTCGATGGTGTGAACGAAGCGACCGCGAAACATCCTTGGCGTCCCGTTCACCGTTCGTGGGAGGCTCGGGATCTGAATACCACCTGATCCCACCTCACTCCACTTGGCTGCACTTGTATCCCCAACGTCGGCAGCGGTCAACGAAAACTTTCGCCGCTGCTGATTTTTTTTTGAGTTGGAGTGCTCCTACAAGATCTGGTGTCAGATCGCGAGCGAGCGCACAAGATGAAGGGGCAGGGAAGAGGCCGGGAGCGCGCTTGCGAGGAGCCCGGCGCGGGATCTGGCGTCAGACGGCGCCGAGACCGGGGTTGCGCTGGCCGTGGACCGCTACCACTCGATCCACGACGCGCCGGAGGTTGCTTCCTGGCACGGCCTCGATGCCGGCCTCGAGCGCCGGCGCCTCGGCGGCCAGGAGCACGTCGAGCAGGGCGCCCGTCCCCTCGCGCAGCGCACTGGCCGCGTAGCCGCCCTCGAGGACGCAGGCGATGCGGCCCTCGCAGAGCTCGTCGGCGAGCCTGCGCACGATGCCCGCCATGGCCCGGAAGCCGTCCTCGCTGATCTCCATCGAGGCCAGCGGATCCTCCCGGTGCGCGTCGAAGCCCGCCGAGACGAGGATCATCTGCGGCCGGTAGCGCAGGGCCACGGGTACGAGCAGGCGTTGAAAGACGCCTTCGTACTCGGCGTCGCCGCAGCCCGCCGGCAGCGGCACGTTCACCGTCTCACCCTCGCCGCGGCCTCGGCCCCGCTCGCCCGCCGCGCCGGTCCCCGGATAGAAGGGGAACTGATGGGTGGAGAAGAAGAGGACGGAGGGGTCCTCCTCGAAGAGAACCTGCGTCCCGTTGCCGTGGTGCACGTCCCAGTCGACGATGAGGATGCGGTCGAGCTGCTCGCTGCGCTGCAGGGCGCGCGCTGCGATGGCGACGTTGTTGAAGAGACAGAAGCCCATGGCGCGTCCGGGCTCCGCATGGTGGCCCGGCGGCCGCACGGCCGCGAAGCCCGACCGCAGCCGCCCCCGCGCCACGGCGCAGGCGAGATCGACGGCGGCGCCGGCCGCCAGGCGCGCAACGGCGAGACTCTCGCGGCAGACGTAGGTGTCGGCGTCGAGCTGGGCCGGAGCGTCGGCGACGGCATCGCGAACCCGCGCGAGATGCTCGCGGTCATGGGCGAAGAGGATCTCCTCGTCCTCGGCCGCGCGGGGAGCGACGGCTTCGAGCGCGCTCGCCCGCGCCGCAATCGCGCCGGAGACTGCGGCGAGGCGCTCGGGCCGCTCCGGATGCCCGGGCGGTGCGCGGTGCTCGCGATAGCGGGGATCTTCGACGACGCCCACGGGGCGCGGCGTGACGGGCATGGAGATCGATGGTATCCGAGGCCATCGTGGACGCGCCTTCCTGCATCGCGATCACCGGCCTCGGAAGCTTCTTCGGCCAGCGCCTGGCGCTGCGCCTGCAGGCGCTGCCGCGACCGCCGGTCATTGTCGGCATCGATCTGCGGCGACCCTATCGTCTCGAGGGGCACGTGCGCTTTCACCGGGTGGACCTGACGGATCCGGGTGCAGGCAGCCGACTCGCCGAGCTGCTGGCACGGGAGCGCGTGGAGGCCGTGGTGCACGCGGCATTCCGCCGCGATCCCACGCCCGACCTCGAGTACGACCACGAGCTCGAGACCGTGGGCAGCCTCCACGTGCTGAACGCCTGCGCTGCGGCGAAGGTCGGCCGTCTGGTCTGGCTCTCGAGCACGATGCTCTACGGGCCGCGCGCGGACAACCCGAACTTCCTCTCCGAAGAGCATCCGCTGCGCGGTCATCCCGACGCGCACGGCGTGCGCAATCGCGTGGAGAGCGAAGGGCTCCTCGCCCGCTGGCGCGAGCGGCACCCCGATGCCGACGTGACGGTGCTCCGGAGCTGCTGGATCATGGGGCCCTCGTTCGAGGACCACGTGGTGCGGCACTTCGCGAGCCCCGTGGTGCCGACGCTGCTCGGCTACGATCCGCTGCTCCAGCTCGTGCACGAGGAAGACCTGCTCGATGCCCTCACCCGCGCCGTGCTCGAGCGACACCCGGGCGTGTTCAACGTGGTGGGCCGCGGCGTGCTCCCGCTCTCGACCCTGCTGAGCCTCGCGGGCAAGCGCAGCCTGCCGCTCGTCGCACCACTCTTCTACCGTCTCGGTCGCTGGCCGCACGAGCGAGCCACGGGCGATCCGCCGTCGGCCTTCTACGATTACCTGCGCTGGCTCTGGGTGGCGGACGGCGAGCGGGGCTGGGAAGCCTTCGGCGAGCCGGCCTACAGCAGCCGCGAGGCCTGGATCTCCTTCGTCTCGTCCCGCCGCATGCGGCGCTACCGATAGAGGAAGAGCGTGGAAGAGATCGGCGCAGAAGCGGACGAAGCGTCCGGCGAGGGAGGCGAGCGAGAGCACGTGCGCCGGGCGCTCGACGAGCTGCGCGAGCAGGTGCAGGCCAGGCTGCGCGGGCGTGCGGCGTCCTCGCGCGCCCCCAGCATGGATTGGGAGGCGCTCTTCGAGGAGGCGCGCAGGAGCCTCTCGACGTTCGGCATGAGCGAGCGTTCCGGCGAGGTGGACGAGTTCGGCATGGACGAGGTCGTCCTGCGCCGCGCGGGCCGTCTCTTCGACTTCCTGATGGATTCCTGGTGGCGGATCGAGACCACCGGCCTCGATACGCAGACGCCGCCGCTGCCGGGCCTGCTCGTCGCGAACGCCTCCGGCCTCCTGCCCTGGGACGCCATCATGGTCGCCCACGCCGTGGCGCGGGCGCAGCCCGGTGCCCGGCGTCCTCGCTTCCTGGTGGCCGACTGGCTGATCACGCTGCCCTTCGTGCAGCCGCGCCTCGCGCAGATCGGGGGCGTGCGGGCCTGCCGCGAGAACGCCGAGCGCCTGCTGCGCAGCGGACGCACCGTGGTCTCGTTTCCGGAGGGCGTGAAGGGATCGACCAAGGTCTTTCGCGAGCGCTACCGCCTGAAGCGCTTCGGCCGCGGCGGCGCCGTGCGCACGGCGCTCGCCACGGGCGTGCCCCTCGTTCCGGTGGCGGTGATCGGCGCGGAGGAGACGCATCCGGTGCTCTTCCGTCTGACGACGCTCGCCCGTGTCGCCGGACTACCGTTCTTGCCCGTGACGCCGACCTTCCCGCTGCTCGGCCCCCTCGGCCTCGTGCCGCTCCCGTCACGCTGGCAGATCCGCTTCGGTGCGCCCCTCGATCTCGGCGCTCCCGGACCGGACGCCGCAGACGACGAGCTGCTCGTGGCGCGCCTCACCGAGGAGCTTCGCGAGCGGATGCAGGCGATGCTGAGCGAGGGGCTGCGGGAGAGGGCGTCGATCTGGAGCTGAACCGTGCGCTCGCCGCCGCGCTCCTCCTGGCAGGAGCCATCCCAGGAGCCGGCTGCATTGCGCTGCTGGCCGTGAAGCCCACGGGCGGAGGTCTCGAAGAGCTCGCCGGCACGCGCTGGCTGGTTCAGACGATCGATGGCGTGTCCGTGCCCGTGTACACGGAGTCGGTCGTCGCCTTCGACTCCTCTTTCTCGATCTCCGGCAACGGCGGCTGCAACGCGTTTGCGGCCAGCGTCGAGATCTCCGGGCGCCAGCTCCGGACCGGTGTCCCTGCCGTCGGTGCGGGTCCTTGCGGCGCCGAAGTCGCAGCGCTGCAGGCGCGCTTCTTCGCAGCGCTCGAAGCCGCGCGCAGCTACGAGCCCGGCGACGCCTACCTCGTCCTCTCCGACGCAGACGGGCACCCGCGTCTCGGCCTCAGCAGGATCCTGCCGCCCACGCAGTGATCGGGCCGGCCGCTTCCCGCGATCTCGGAGCGGGAGGCGTAGCCACGAGGCGAGTTTTCCCGGGGAAACGAAGAGTGGCTGCGAATCCGCCACTTCGTGGCGGATGATCCACCACCAGACGCCGCACACGGTGCGGTAGACTGGAGAACGCAATACGAACGTAGTACGTTGTTGGTCATGCCCCGAAGCACCACCAGTATCCGTCTCCCGGCCGATCTCATCGAAGCCCTGGACGAACGCGCCACAGCGCTCGGAGTTACGCGAAGCCAGCTCATCGTCGAGGCGGTCGAGCAGGCGCTCGGGGACCGCTCAGCGTGGTCGCCGGCATTCCTGAAGGCGATCAGGACGCCGCGTCCCGGGCTGGCAGAAGCCGTGGACGAGATGATGGAGGCCATCCGGGAGCATCGATCTCGCAGCGAAGCGCCCGAGCTTTGAGGTACCTGCTCGACACCAACACGGTGTCCGCCCTGATGCGCGGCGAACCGAGTGTGGCGGCGCGGGTGGCGGGGACGCCGCGCGAAGACATCGCGATCTCTCAGGTGACCGCGGCGGAAATCGAGTTCGGCCTCCACTTTCTGCCGGCCTCCAGGCGCCGCAGGACGCTCGAGGCCCAGTGGTCCGCGATCGGGCCGGAGCTGAACCGCCTGCCCTGGAGCGACGAAGTCAGCCGGCGCTTCGGAGAGCGGAAGGCCCGGCTCGAGAAGGCGGGGCGTCGGATGAGCGACTTCGATCTCGCGATCGGCGTGCACGCGATGGCCTATGGTCTCACCCTGGTCACCGCCGATCGGGCCTTCGAGCGCCTCGCGCTGCGACGAGAGAGCTGGCTGGCCTGACGGAAGCAGGGGCCGCATAGGGGCCGTCGGTCGCCCCGCGCACGTACAGGATCGGGCGACGCCGGCCCTTGACGCCCCGCGGGAGGGAGGGAGGTGGTTGCGAATCCACCACTTGGTGGTGGATAATCCACCACCAGATGGGGAATCACGCACTCCTCCGGCGCCAGCTCACGGTCTCCGTCGAGGCCGCCCTCGGCGATACGCCCGTGGTGCTCGTCGTCGGTCCCCGGCAGGCGGGCAAGACGACGCTCTGTGAGCAGATTGCCACCCGGCGCCGGGCGCGCTTTCTGACCTTCGATGACGGCGCCACGCTCGCCGCTGCGCAGAGCGACCCGGCGGGATTTGTTGCCGCCCTCGACGGGCCGGTCGTTCTCGACGAGATCCAGCGCGCTCCCGAGCTGCTCTCCGCGATCAAGCTCGCGGTCGATCGGAATCGCCGGCCGGGCCGCTTCCTGCTGACCGGATCGGCCAACGTCCTCACCTTGCCGCGCGCCTCCGAATCGCTCGCCGGGCGGATGGAGGTCCTCACGCTCTGGCCTCTCTCCCAGGGCGAGATCGAGG
>CAYOIG010000110.1:0-11350 GCA_964403915.1 uncultured Myxococcaceae bacterium | reverse complement strand
CTGGGTGCGGATGGCGCGCCTTGGCCCGATCGGCAGCGCGGTGGGTAGCGCGTTTCGCGACGGGCTCCTCACGCCGAAGCAGGCGTCTCTCGTCTCGGAGGTCTTCCCCCCCGCCCAGCAGCCGGACGCCATCACCTTTGCGCAGGGCGTGACGCTGCGCCGGCTCGAAGACGAGCTCGGCGCTCGCGGCACGGCGCGCGACGCGATCAGCTTCACCGCTCCCCCGGAGGCGGCCAACGTGTTTCTCCTGGCCCTCGAGGCTGCCCGCCTGCACCTCGAAGCCGAGAAGCAGACGAAGCAGAGCGCCACGGAAGCGCTGCTCTGGGTGCTCGACCACGTGATCGCGGCGTGGCTGGAACAGGGAGCGCAGTTCCACGACTACGCCGACTTCAATCGCGACATCTTCCGCTGCACTGCGCCGGGCTGCACGGCGCGGCGTTCGCGCGGGCCGCCCGCCGCTCGTCCGCTACCGCGCGGAGCGTCGCCTCGATTGACTGCCCGACCCTGCCTACACCCACCCGCTCGAACCACAGGTGCAGGTCGTTCTCGTCGGTGAAGCCGATGCCGCCCTGCACCTCGGTGCTTCACGGCCTGAACCGAGCCGATCGGGCGTCCGAACTGCACGCGCTGCTGCGCGTAGACGACGGAGCGCTCGATCGGGAGCCCCTACGACGCGCTCTTCTTCTTCCATGCGAACGTGATCGACGGCGTCCGCAGCGGGCGCTCAGCCGCGACCGAGACGCTGCTCGCAGCGCGTGATCGCCGCTTCGAGCAGGCCCAGCAGCTCGTCGCAGTCCTCGCTCCGGAGCAGCAGGCCCGGCTTGAACTGGAGCACGGAGCGGTCGTAGCCCGCGAAGAAGGCCCACAGGCCCACCTCCCAGCCCGCCGCGGTCAGCATCGGCCCGGCCATCTCGTGATCGAAGCGAAGGCCCATGACGAGGCCGTTGCGGCGGATCTCGACCAGCAGCGGATGGCGCTCGCGGATCGCCTCGAGGCCGCGGCCGAGCACGTCCGACATCGCCTTGGCATTCTCGATCACGCCCGGCCGCTCGAGGATCTCGAGCACCTTGAGCGAGACGTGACAGCCGATCTCGGAGCCGCCGAAGGTCGAGACGTGCCCCCAGCCGTTCTCCTCGAGCCAGCCCGCCACGCGCGGCGAGAGCAGCGTCGCGGCCATCGGGTACATGCCGCCGGAGAGCCCCTTGCCCGTCACGAGCAGATCGGGCTCGACGCCGTAGCCCTGCACCGCCCACATCGTCCCCGTGCGACCGAGGCCGGTCTGCACCTCGTCGGCCACGAGCAGGGCGCCGTGCTCCTCGCACAGCGCCTTCACGCCGGAGAGGTAGCCCGGAGGCGGCATCGGGAAGCCGAGCGTCGCCGGGATGGTCTCGACCACCACCGCCGCCACGTCACTGGCGGCGAGCGCCGCCCGCATGGCATCGAGATCGCCGAACGGCACCTGCGCGAACTCGGAGCGGGGCCCGTCCGACAGGAAGTAGCCGGCGTTCTTCACGTCGCCCGCCGCGAGACACAGGCCGGTGTGGCCGTGATAGCTCCCCTCCAGCGACACGATCCGGCGTCGCCCGGTGGTGCGCCGGGCCGTCTTGATCGCGACGTCGTTGGCCTCGCTTCCGCTCGGCGAGAAGACGGAGTAGCGCAAATCTCCCGGCGCGATCCGGGCCAGCGCCTCGGCCAGCCGCGCGCGCGGCTCGCTCGCGAAGTGATGGTTGCCAACGTCCCAGCGATCGGCCGCCTCGTGCAGCGCGGCCACGATCTCGGGGTTGCGGTGACCGAGGCTGAAGGTGCCGCCGTTGATGTGGACGTCGAACAGGCGCCGGCCGTCGAGATCCCAGAAATAGTGTCCCTCGCGCCGGCCCATCACCGGCTGCGTGCCGAGGAGCCTAAAGGTGTTCACACGGCCCGGGCAGACGTAACGCGCCGCGAGGTCGAGGATGGCCTGCTTCTCGGGGCTCGGAGCGGCGGGTGACGTCATCGGGGTCTCCTGCGCGAGAGGCTGCCAGTCTAGGGCCATGGCCTGCGGGATCCAACGCGCTGCCTTGCAGGCCCTCTCAGGAGGCGAGCGAGCGGCCGACGAACCAGAAGAGACCGAGGGCGCAGAGGGCTGCGGAGAGAGCGTCGAAGGCGAGGCGCAGATCGCGCGGCCGGCCGAGACGCGCGACGAGGAAGCTCCCTGCCGCCCACAGCACGGCCACGATCGCGAGCTGGCCGATCTCGACGCCAACGTTGAAGCCGAAGAGGGCGGCCGCGATGCGGTCCCGCGGAAGGCCCACCTCGAGCAGCACGCTCGCGAAGCCGAGGCCGTGGACGAGACCAAAGAGGAGCGTCAGCACGGGCCGCAGCCGCGCGGCCTCGGCCTCCGTTCTCGCAAGGCGCAGGTAGCAGAGGCTGAAGAGCGCGAGCCCGCCGGCGGTGAGCAGGGGAAGCCCTGCGCCCGTGCCGAGGCGCACCAGCCCCAGTACGCCGAGGCCCAGCGCGGCGAGCAGAGCGACCCTGCCCTCGGCATTCGCCCGCACGCCCACGTTCTCGGCGGCGACGAGGGCGATCGTGAAGCCGATGAGGGCCTCGACGACCGGCACGTTCGGCCGCACGACCCCGAGCACGGCGAGGGCGAGCGTCACGCTGTGGCCGAGCGTGAAGCCGGTGACGAGGAAGAGAACGTCCCGCAGGCGCCGGCACAGCAGGAGCAGCGCGACGAGGAAGGCCACGTGGTCGGCTCCGCCGCCGATGTGCTCGATGCCGAGACGCACGTAGGCAGCGAAAGAGGCGCCCTCGGAACGGCCGTTCGTCACGCTGCCGAGCGTCCGCTCGCGCTCGCTGCGGGTGAAGATCTGCTCGACCGCGGCCTCGCCCTCGATCCGGAAGCTCGCGTGGTGGACGTGGGACGGCGCCTCGTCGAAGAAGGCGTCGCTCGAAACGCGCAGCGCGCCCGCCGGCGCGCACCGGAAGCGCAGCTCGACCCGCAGGTAGCCCGTGCGCGCAACGAGCGTACGCGGCGCAGCCGCCTCGCACGCCTGCCCTCCCCGCTCGGCCCGGACGTGCGTGGCGAGGTGCGCGCGCAGCAGCGCCTCGAGCGCTCCCTCGCCGGCGGCGGCCCCGAGCCGCGTCGTCTCGTAGGCCGGCACGCTGAAGACGGCCGTCACGTCCTGGCCGCGCACGTCCCAGGTGGAGAACGACTGGCTGCGCGTATGCGCGCGGGCCGCCCCTGCCGGGAGGAGCATCAGCACGAGGAGCGCCAGCGCGCGGGCGGCGCGCGTCATGGCACCCCCGCCGAGCGCTCGATGCGCGCCCGCGCGCGCAGGGCCTCGAGATACTGGCGCAGGGCGTCGGCACGCGCGCGCGCGGCCGCACGCTGCTCGAGCGCCGGCCGCGCGGTCTCGAACGGCGGGGGCTCGGCAGCACCGGGCTGCCCGTCGGGCGAGGCCTCGCGGTAGAGCGCGCGCAGATCCTCCTCGGACGCAGCGCGGCTCGCACTCTCTGCGACGGCCGACTCGATCATGGCGCGCAGGATCGCCTCCCGGAGCGGGCGATCCGAGGTGACGAGGCCCTCGGCGAGGGCGTGCTGGAGGAGCAGCTCCTCGTCGATCAGGCCCTCGAGCAAGCGTGCGCGGTCTTGCGCGGACGGCGCCTCTCGCCGGTCGTTCGCGAAGCCGCCCAGCACGCGCTGGTATTCCTCGGCGAGGATCGGCCGGCCGTTCGCCTCCACGATCACGCCCGGCGGCAGCTCCGCCGCTCCGCTCTGCGCGCCCACGAGCGCCGAGAGGGCTCCGGCCGCAATACCGGCGACGCCGCCGAAGGCCAGCAGGCGGCGGGCACGACGGTCCTGCCCTGCGCTGTCGTCGCGGGCACTCACGTGCGCGGCGCGTCCGGGGCGTAGACGAGGTTCGCCCGCGCCCGCAGTCGCGCCCGCAGCGCGCGCAGGGCCTCGTCTCCGCGGCGGCGCATCAGCTCCGCCTGCACCTGCTGGCGCACCTCCTCGAACGCAGCGGTGCGCCCCGGCCGCACCTCTGCGACCTCGAGCAGATGGATCCCCGCCGACGAGCGTACGGGCGCCGAGCGCTCTCCCGGCCCGAGTGCGATCGCAGCCTCGGTGAGCACGGGGCCGAGGTGGCGTCGCAGCACGCTCTCGGGGAGGAGCGCGTCGGGAAGCGGCGCAGCGTCCGCATCGCCGAAGCGCCGTGCCGCCTCGTCGAACGCCATGCCGCCGGCGATGGCCGCTGCCGCACGCTCCGCACGCTCGGTGGCGGCAGCCGGCGCGCCCGGATCGCTGAAGTGCATCAGGCGGACACGCAGGAGCGTCGGCGGCGTGAAGAGCGCGGGGTTCGCCGCGTGAAACGCGCGCAGCTCGGCTTCGCCGGGCGTCGCCTCTCCTGCCTCCAACACCGCGGCGTCGATCGCGGCCCGGACGAGGCGCTTGCGCACCTCGCGGTCCGTTTCGAAGAGGCCCAGGGCCGCCGCGCGCTGCACGAGGAGCTCCTCGTCCACGAGTCGCTCGAGCGTCTCGGCACGCAGCGCCGCGTCGGGCCTCGCCCCTGCGCCGAGCCGCTCGAGCGCGGCCGATAGATCGGATTCGCGGATCGGCACGCCCCCCACGCGCGCCAGGACACCGGGCGCGACGAGCGAGAGCAGGGGTCCTGCCCCCTCGACTGCCCCGGAGAACGCCAGCGCAAGACCGGCGATCGCACCGGCCGCGAGCAGGCGCCGCGAGATCCGCATCCTTTCGAGCCTCCCGCGCGATGCCGGCGCGGAGGCTAGCAGCCCGTTGGCGCGGACCCCGTGATTACAACCCCTCGGACCGCTGCCCGTGGGCTATAAGGGAGCAGGTCGGCGAATACGAGGAGAGCGTGCCATGCGAATCGTGCGAGGGATCCTGCTCGGGCTGCTGGGCCTGGTCGGCGTCGTCGGCCTCTACCTGCTCGGAGCACGCCTGCATGCCTACGGGAGCCACGAGGGGCCCGGTGAGCCGACACCGATCCGCGTGCCGGAGGCGGTCGTCGCGCAGCGGGCGCAGGCGGAAAAGCGCGCCGCCACCACGCTCACGGCCGCACCGACGAAGCAGATCCTCTTCGGCGATCTCCACGTCCACACGACGTTCTCGACCGACGCCTTTCTGGGAAGCCTGCCGATGATGAACGGCGAAGGGGCGCATCCGGTCTCCGACGCCTGCGACTACGCGCGCTTCTGCTCCGGCCTCGACTTCTGGTCGATCAACGACCATGCCGAGGCCACGACGCCGCGGCGCTGGAAGGAGACACGGGAGGCGATCCGGCAGTGCAACGCCGTGGCCGGCGATCCGGCGAACCCCGACGTCGTCGCCTTCCTCGGCTGGGAGTGGAGCCAGGTGGGCCTCACGCCGCAGGAGCACTACGGGCACAAGAACGTGGTGCTGCGCGAGACCGACGATGCGAAGGTGCCGCCGCGCGCGATCGGCGCCGCAGGCCCGGCGACGGATGCTTTGCGCGGGCAGCTCGCCGGCATGCCCTGGTATACCCCGCTCGCCGACCTCCCGAACCGCCAACGCTACTACGATTTCATCCACTACCTGGACGAGGTACGCGAGGTGCCGGTCTGCGCGGAGGGCGTCTCCTCGAAGGATCTCCCCGCCGACTGCTACGAGTCGGCCGCAACGCCGAAGGATCTCTTCCGCAAGCTCGACGAGCTCGGCTTCGACGCCATCGTCATCCCGCACGGCAACACGTGGGGGTTCTACTCACCGATGGGCACCACCTGGGACAAGCAGCTCGCAGCAGGTCAGCAGGACGCCCGGCGTCAGTTCCTGATCGAGATCATGTCCGGCCACGGCAACTCGGAGGAGTATCGCGACTGGAAGGAAGTCGTGATCGACGGCTCGGGCAAGGCGAGCTGCCCCGCACCGCGCGCGGACTACATGCCGAGCTGCTGGCGCGCCGGAGAGCTGATCGAGCTTCGCTGCCACGAGGCCGGGCTCGACGCCGGCGAGTGTACGGCGCGAGCGGCACAGGCGCGGCAGAACTACGTCGAGGGCCTCGTCGCCGGCCACTGGAGCGTCCCCGGCGTCAGGCCCACCGACTGGCTCGACTCCGGTCAGTGCCGCGACTGCTTCATCCCGTCGTTCAACTATCGGCCCGGCGGCTCCACACAGTACGCGCTCGCTCTCACGAACTTCGACGACCCGGGCGACCCGAAGCGCTTCCGCTTCGGCATCCTCGCCTCGAGCGACAATCACGAGGCCCGGCCCGGGACCGGCTACAAGGAGTTCGGGCGCCTCGGAAACACGGAGGCGAGGGGCGCCCGGGACGAGATCTGGGCCAAACGGCTCAACTCCCGCGCCGGCAAGGAGGAGCCCGTGCCGCAGTCGCGCACCGTCGGCACGACGCTCGACCTCTCCCGCGGCATCGCGACGCTCGAGGTCGAGCGGCAGAGCTCCTTCTTCATGACGGGCGGTCTCGCGGCCGTCCACGCCGAGGGGCGCGACAGCGAGGCGATCTGGAACGCGCTCGCCCGCAAGGAGGTCTACGGCACGAGCGGCGACCACATCCTGCTCTGGTTCAATCTGCTGAACGCGGAGCAGGCCGACGGCTCGATCGGCGTCGTGCCGATGGGCGGCGAGGCGCGCATGGCGAGCACGCCCCGCTTCGAGGTGCGCGCGGTGGGCGCCCTCGAGCAGAAGCCGGGCTGCCCGGAGTCGAGCACCGCCGCGCTCGACGCCGGGCGAATCGCGGCCCTGTGCAAGGGCGAGTGCTTCAACCCGTCGGACGAGCGCAAGATCATCACGCGCATCGAGGTCGTCCGCATCCGGCCCCAGGCCCGCCGGGACGAGCCGGTCGCCGGACTGATCGAGGATCCGTGGAAGAAGATCCCCTGCGAGCCGAGCCAGAATGGCTGCGTCGTGCACTTCGAGGATCCGGAGTTCACCGGCGCGGGACGCGACACCGTCTACTACGTCCGCGCGATCGAGGAGCCGAGCCCGGCGGTCAATGCCGGCAACCTGCGCTGTCACTACGACGAGACGGGCCGCTGCATCGAGGTCAATCCCTGCTGGGGCGACTACCGGACACCGGAATCCGACGACTGTCTGGCGACGATCGAGGAGCGCGCCTGGTCCTCGCCGATCTTCGTCGACGCGGGAGCTCTTCAAGCCGCCGCCCCGGGCGATCGATGAGGCTCCGTGGGGCTCGGCGGAGAGAAAGATGCGCATTGCATTGGTCGTCGAAGGAACGCGCGGCGACGTGCAGCCGATGCTGGTGCTGGGCAGCGCGCTCGCGGCCGAAGGGCACCAGATTCTCGTCTGCGCGTCGCCCGATTTCCGCGCTGCGAGCGAGGCCGCCGGACACGCGTTCTGCGCGGTCGGCACGGACGTACGCGCCTACCTGACCGCCCACGCCGAGTCGATCGACGGCAGCGCGCACAAGGCCCTCGTCGCAGGCGTACGTTTTACACGCGACACCGTGCGCGAGCAGTTCGCAGCCCTGCCAGATGCCACCGCGAACGCCGACCTCATCATCGGCGCCGGCGTGCAGGTGGCCGGGCCCTCGGTCGCGCAGCTCCACGGCATTGCCTACCGCTACGTCGCCTACTGCCCGGCGATCCTGCCCTCGAAGGCGCACCCGCCCTTCCTGGTGCCTGCGCAGACGCTGCCGCCCTGGGCGAACCGCCTCGCGTGGCGGGCCACGCAGGCATTCATGGCATCGACGCTGAGGCCCTGGGTCGATCGCCACCGCGCCGCACTCGGCCTGCGCCCCCTCGGGGACGTCTTCCGCCACATGCTGACCGAGAGCCCCGTGCTCGCGGCGGACGACGATCTCGCGCCGCTTCCCGAAGACTGCTTCTCCGGCGTGCGACAGATCCGCGCGCTGCAGCCGCCTCCGGGAGAGCCGCTCCCCGCGAAGCTCGAATCCTTTCTCTCGCAGGGCCCCGCGCCGGTCTACCTCGGCTTCGGCAGCATGACCGACGCCCGCCCGGCGCAGACGACCCGGGAGATCCTGCGCGCCATCGTCGCCCGCGGCTGTCGTGCGCTGGTGTCGCGGGGCTGGGCAGGCCTCGGCGGCGAGGCCCTGCCCGAGGGCGTGATGGAGATCGACGCCGTCTGCCATGCGCGCCTGTTTCCGCGTGTGGCGGTCGTGGTACATCACGGAGGCGCAGGAACGACCACGGCGGCCGCGCGCGCGGGCGTGCCCCAGATCGTGGTCCCGCACATCATGGACCAGTTCTACTGGGGGAGGCGGGTGCAGCTCCTTGGCCTCGGTCCGCCGCCCCTGCCGCGCCGCAGGCTGCGTGCGGAGAGCCTGGCGACGGCGCTCGAGGCATGCCTCGACAACGAGCTGCTGGCCGAGCGCGCCCGCGAGCTCGGCGAGCGGCTGCGTGCGCGTAGTCGCGTCGAGACGGGCGCCGTGCTCGCCGACTGAAGCGAGGCCGGCGCGCGGAGCGAGCCGCCGGCTAGTGCGTGGCGCCGGCAGCCGGGCCTGCGTCACGCCCCGCGATCGTGCGCAGCAGCAGGACGAAGCTCACCAGCAGGCCCGCCCCGAAGATCAGACAGAGGAAGCCAAAGACCCCGATCAGCGCCGCGCTGTCGGCGATCCAGAAGCGATGCAGCAGCCGCGCCATGATCGAGCCGATGGCGAGGTACATCGCAACGGCCGAGAGCCACTCGATCGCCGAACGTACGCGGCCCGGCGCCATGAACGAGACCGAGAGCCAGCCGGCCGCCAGTACGATGCCCGCGCCCAGCAGAAGCTGCCCGTAGAGGGCCGTCTCGAACTCGCTCATTGTGCCTCCTGCTGCCGCTTGCGCCGCCCGGCAGAGTATCGGATGCGTCGGCACCCCGCCGCCGCGGCTTGATGCGGCACGCCGCGGGCCCCCTGCCGCCCTCGCCCCGATTCCGTATGCTGCGCACTCCCTCGCCCGAGAGGCATGCATGGCGGATCCGCTTCTCCGCACGCTCCGCGTCAGCAACCTGCACCGGCCGGGCGTGCTCGGAAAGCTCGCGACGGCCCTCGGCGCGGCAGGTGCCAACATCGGTGACATCCGGACCGTGCGCTCCGGCCCCGATCACATCGTCCGCGACATCGACATCCTGGTCGAGGATTCGGGCGGACTCGCACGGGCCGAGGCCGGGCTGCGCAGCCTCGAGAGCGTGGAGCTGCTCGAGGTGATCGACGAGGTCCACGAGCTGCACATCGACGGCAAGCTCGAGGTGCGAGCGACCCATCCCGTGCGCACGCTGCACGATCTGCGCCGCGTCTACACGCCGGGGGTCGCGGAGGTGGTGCGAACCATCGCGGCCGATCCCGACGAGGCCTACGTCTACACCATCCGCGGCAAGACCGTCGCGATCGTCACGAACGGCACGCGCGTGCTCGGTCTCGGGAACGTGGGCCCCATGGCGGCGCTGCCGGTGATGGAGGGCAAGGCCGCGCTGCTGCACCAGTTCGTCGGCCTCTCGGCCTTTCCGCTCGTGCTCTCTTCCCGCGATCCGGACATCCTCGTGCGGACCGTCGAGGAGGTGGCGAACGGCTTCGGCGCCATCCAGCTCGAGGACATCGAATCTCCGGTCTGCTTCGAGGTGGAGCAGCGTCTGGTCGAGAGCCTCGAGATGCCCGTGCTGCACGACGACCAGCACGGAACGGCCGTGGCAGTGCTGGCCGCAGCCCTCAGCGCTTCGTCACGCGCGGGGCTCGACCTCGGCTCGGCGCGCATCGGCGTGATCGGCCTCGGCGCGGCCGGAACGGCCATTGCCCGCATGCTCGGCACGGTGAGCTCGAAGCAGGTGATCGGCTTCGATCCGAACCCCGACGGCCAGGCGCGTCTGCGCGCCCTCGGCGGTGAGCCGGTGGCCGACCTGCCCGCGCTGATGGCCGCCGCCGATCTCGTGGTGGCCGTGACCGGCCGCAAGGGCCTGATCCCGGCCAGCCTCGTCCGGCGCGGACAGGGGATCTTCGCGCTCACGAACCCCGACCCGGAGATCCACCCCGACGAGGCGCTGGCGGCAGGAGCGGCCTTTGCGGCCGACGGCCGCTCGGTCAACAACCTACTCGGCTTCCCGGGCATCCTG
The DNA here is from genome assembly GCA_964403915.1 of uncultured Myxococcaceae bacterium. Classification (GTDB taxonomy): domain Bacteria; phylum Myxococcota_A; class UBA9160; order UBA9160; family UBA9160; genus MYXO. The sequence continues at coordinate 1,302 of CAYOIG010000110.1, read as the reverse complement.
CGCGCAGCCGTCGACTGCCGCGTTCGGCGCATCACGCCGTCGATGTACGTTGCCGCGGCCCGGGCCATCGCAGCGATGGCGCAGAAGGACGAGCTGGTTCCCAACCCGCTGCGGCTCGAGGTACACCGCGCCGTGGCGCGCGCCGTGGCGCGCGCGGCACAGACCGACGGAGTTGCCCGCCTCGCAATCCCGACGGACTACCAGCTCGAGCACCCTTACCAGGCGCTGCACCGCCGCGACTAGACCGCACGCCCTCGCGTGCGGTCTCGGCCCGCGCCCGGAGGCGTCAGGACGCGCGCACCTCGACGCGCCGCGACCGATGCCTCTCGAGCTTCGGCAGCACCAGCTCGAGCACGCCGTCCTTCATCTCGGCATGGATCCGCTCGCCGTCGATGCGATCCGGAAGCGCGAACTTCCGCTGCCAGCCGCCGACGCGGTACTCCGCATGCACCGGTGTCCACGAAGCCTCGGGCTCGATGGCCGGCATTGCATCGATCGACAGCACCCCCTCTTCGAGGCGCACGCTCACATCCGCCGCGCTCACCCCGGGCAGATCGGCCGTCACGAGGAAGTCGTCCTTGCGCTCGAGGATGTCGACATCGGGCCGGAACACCAAGCCCGGCCGCGTCGCCTCCTGCGCAACGGCCTGCTTCTCGCGCGTCTGAAGCTCCGGGCGCTGCGTTACGTCGCTCTTGCCTGCGTCGCTCATCGCGTCTGTCTCCTTCTTGCTCGGCCTAGCTCGTCTGCACCGAGATCTGGCGGGGCCGATGCGAGGCCGCCTTCGGAAGGCGAACGCGCAGCATGCCGTCTCGGTAGAGGGCTTCGGCCTTCTCGGAATCGACGGGCACGGGAAATTCGAAGGTGCGGCGGAAGATTCCCGACTCGCGCTCGCGCCGATGCACGCTGCTGCCCTCGTCGGTGGGATACACGATCTTGCGCTCCCCGCGGAGCGTAATCCGGTTCGCCTCGATCGTGATCTCGAGATCCTCGCGCCGCACGCCCGGAAGCTCGGCCATGAGGATGAAGTCCTCGCCCGTCTCGTAGAGATTGACGGGCGGATAGACGTTGCTTGCCGAGGGCGCGCGCGCACCGAGCACGGGAAGCGCCGCCTCCATCTCGCGGCGCATGCGGTCGAACATCGCCCACGGATCGTTGCCGGCGGGATGCGTGAAGCCATAGAGAGCCATTGGTGTCCTCTCCTCTCGGGCTGCGCAGTCGCAGCCAATCGAGAGAGAGCTAAGCACCGCGGCGGAAGCGTCAATCGGGAGAGAGGGTGGTCGGGGTGGTGGGATTCGAACCCAC
>CAYOIG010000109.1:0-3397 GCA_964403915.1 uncultured Myxococcaceae bacterium | reverse complement strand
CAAGGTGACCACACCCGTCCACGTGCAGGACAAGGCCACGAAGCTCGAGGCCCTCTTCGATCGCATCGATCTCGTCGACGTCCGCTTCGAGGTGACCCGGCGCGAGCTCGAGCTGGCGCACCTGGGGGGCGAGCTGGAGGGAGACCTGAACGCGCGGCTGCGGGAGCTCGACGACGACCGGGCCTTCCTTCGCCTGTGCAACACCGGCGGCGAGTTCATGGACCGCGCGTTGCAGGACCGCGTGCGTGCGATCGCTGCACGCTGGCGCTGGCGGGCTCCCGATGGGAAGGTGCGACCGATCCTCGAGCCCGATGAGGTCGCAAACCTCACGATCGCGCGCGGGACGCTCAGCGAGGCCGATCGCGAGATCGTGAACCAGCACGTGGTCGCGACGATCCAGATGCTCGAGCAGCTCCCGTATCCGAAGAGCCTGCGCAATGTTCCGTTCATCGCCGGCTGCCACCACGAGCGAATGGACGGCTGCGGCTATCCGAACCATCTGACGCGCGAGCAGATGTCGCTGCAGGCGCGCATCCTCGGCCTCGCCGACGTCTTCGAGGCGCTCACTGCCAAGGACAGGCCCTACAAGCCAGGACTCACCGTGAAGACGGTGCTCGGCATCCTCTCGCGCATGCGAGACGAGGGCCACATCGACCCGGACGTCTTCGACGTCTTCGTCCGAGAGAAGGTGCACCTGCGCTACGCGGCGCAGTGGCTCGATCCCGAGCAGATCGACGAGGAGCTGCTCGACGAGGCGGCCCTCGCCCTGATCGAGAGCGCGCGCGACGGCGAGCGGAGCTGAGCGCTACTTCTCGGCGCGCTCCAGCAGGCCTTCGAGGCGCTTCACGCTGTCGACGAACTCGTCCACCAGCTCGTAGATCACCTCGTGGCTCGCCTTCACCTGGTTCATGCGGCTCACGACCTGACCCACCGGGAAGCCGAGCAGCTCGGCCGCGCGCGAGCCGGGTTTGCGCGCGAAGTGGTGGATGCGCGCCGTCGCATCCGCCGTGAGCACGAACTGCAGCGGCATCGGGAGCGGACCCGGCGATCCCGGGCCATCCCACGCCTCGGTCCACGGCGTCCGGAGCTGCCGCGCCGGCTTGCCGGTCATGGCGCGCGAGCGGACGGTGTCGCGCGAGCCGGCCGCGAGCAGCTTCTCCACGATGACGGGATGGGTGTCGCTCTCGGCGACCGTCAGCCAGATCGAGCCCGTCCACACGCCCTCGGCGCCGAGCGCGAGGGCTGCCGCCACCTGCCGCCCGCTGCCGATGCCGCCGCCGGCGAGCACGGGCACGGGCGCCACGGCGTCGACCACGCCGGGCACCAGCACCATGGTGCCGACCTCGCCTGTGTGTCCGCCGGCCTCCGTCCCGGATGCGATGATGAGATCGACGCCCGCCTCCACCTGCTCGATCGCGTGCTTCGGGCTGCCGACGAGGGCTGCCACCGGAATGCCGTGGGCGTGCGCGCGCTCGACGACGTCCTTCGGCGGCGGCCCGAGTGCGTTCACGAGCAGCTTGATCGGATGCTCGAGCGCGATGTCCACCTGCGAGCGCGTGGCGCCTCCGGCCCATTCGAGAAGGCCCGCCGCGGGGGGCGGAGTGCCTTCGGGCAGCGGCGGCACCTGGTAGCGCTCGAGCATCTCCGCCACGAACTTCTTCTGCAGCTCGGGAAGCATGCGCTCGAGCGAGTCCTGGTCGAGCTTCACGCCGTCGGGGATGGCCGAGGTCGCCGGCATCACGATGTCCACGCCATACGGCTTGCCGCCGATGTGCTCGTCGATCCAGCGCAGCTCGATCTCGAGCTGCTCGGGCGAGAAGCCGATCGCGCCGAGGACGCCGAAGCCCCCGGCGCGGCTCACGGCGGCGACGACGTCCCGGCAATGGCTGAAGGCGAAGATGGGGACGTCGATTCCGAACATGTCACAGAGACGGGTGCGCATGGAATCCTCGCGGGGTGAGGGTTGTCGAGAGAATAGAACACGTTCTATTCTCTTGCCAGATCGCGCTTTTCCCCGATCCACCCGGAGGCCCCATGTCCGCCGCACCGCACGCCCTCGTCGAACGCGAGGGCCCCGTCCTCGTCGTCACCATGAACCGCCCCGAGGCCCGCAACGCTCTCTCGGGAGAGATGCTGGCCCGCATGGGTGACGCCTGGAAGCTGCTCGACACCGACCCCGAGCTGCGCGTGGGCATCCTCACCGGCGCCGGCGGCACGTTCTGCGCGGGCGCAGACCTGAAGGCCATGAGCGGCGGCTACGGCGAGGACGAGTGGACCGCACGTTTCCGGCAGGACGCCGACCTGCAGTGGAAGGCGCTGCTCCGTCATGCGCGGCCGTGCAAGCCGATCGTCGCTGCGGTCGAGGGCTACGCCATCGCCGGCGGCACGGAGATCCTGCAGGGCACCGACATCCGCGTGGCCGGCGCCGGCGCCACCTTCGGTGTCGCAGAAGTGCGTCGCGGGCTCTTTCCGCTGGGAGGCTCGACGGTGCGGCTGCGCCGGCAGATCGCCTACACGCTCGCAGCCGAGATCCTGCTGACCGGCCGCAACGTCTCCGCGCAGGAAGCGCGGGAGATCGGCCTCATCGGCCGCGTCGTGCCCGACGGCGAGGCGCTCGCCGAGGCACGCAGGATCGCCGAGCAGATCGCGGCCAACGGCCCGCTCGCCGTGCAGGCCGTGCTGCGCTCGCTGCGCGAGACGGAGGGGATGCCCGAGACGGAGGCGCTCCAGCGCGAGCTGCAGATCGGTCTGCCGATCTTCGCGACCGAAGACGCCCGCGAAGGCCCCCGCGCCTTCAAGGAGAAGCGGCCGGCCGTGTTCAAGGGCCGGTAGCGAGGGCGTGTGGCCTGCGGAGCGAGCCGCAGGCGAGCGGTGCAGCGTTCACGACGTAGACTGTCCTCCGGGCCACCCAACCGGGTGCGCCCCGGAGGTATGCCATGCGTCGCATCGTCGGCTGGCTCCTGCTCCTCGCGTGTCTCGGCCTCGCGGGGATCGCGATCGTGTTCGCCGCCGCCCGCTTCCACGACGGCCCGCTCGGACCGATCCCGGGAGGTCCCTTCCAGGCCACCGCAGTCCCGGGGCTCCCCGACGCGGCACAGGCCGGAGCAGCCGACACCGTCGAGATCGAGGTCGGGCAGCCCGAGCCGAAGACCCGGACGACCTGGGTCATCGAGCACGACGGCGTGCTCTACGTGCCGGCAGGCTATGCCGCGCGCAAAGCGTGGCCGGCGCAGGCCGAGGCCGACGGCAGGCTTCGCCTGCGCGTCGGCGGCAAGGTCTTCGACGTGAAGGTCACGCGCGTCACCGATCCCTCCCTGCACGCGGCGCTGATCGAGGCCGTCGCGAAGAAATACGACCTCTCGGGGGATCCGCAGGGTGGCATGGCTCAGAGCACCTG
>CAYOIG010000108.1:0-1525 GCA_964403915.1 uncultured Myxococcaceae bacterium | reverse complement strand
GACCTCGTCGTCGATCGCGTGGGCATCGAAGTGAAGGTGGGCGGCGCGGTCACCGAGATCGTGCGCCAACTCGACCGCTACGCCTCGCACGACTGCATCTCGGCGCTGCTCCTGGTCACGACGAAGGTGCAGCACGTCGCACCGATCGAGCGCGTGGCGATGCTGCGCGGCTGCCCGGTGAAGGCGCTCCACGTCGGAGGTCTGCGATGACCGCCCCCGCTCGCCCGGTGTCCCCCGAGTGGATCGCCGAGTTCCGCAAGAAGGCTGTGCTCTTCGGCGAGAACGGGAACGGCTGGGGCGCGCTACGCGAGGCGTTCCGGCACGTCGACCACCTCGAAGACGCGCTCGGGAACGTCCGACTCCTCGCGATGCGACTCCACCGCACCGATCCGGCGAACGCGGAGCACTTCCTCCGTTTCTGCCGCGAGGTCGGCGTGGAGGGCAGCGTCCTGCGCACCAACACCGAGGAGCCGCCGGAGTGAGCGCCGCCGCCCAGCTCGCCACACCGACCCGCCGCACGTTTGGCACGGCGCGCCTCGTCGAGAAGGACGGCCGCCGGGTGTGGTCCATCGAGGCCGCCCCGTCGGTGATGATGCGCCTCCGCCGCCTCTTCCAGGGCACGAGCCGCGCCGGGAAGGCGATCCACGTCGCCGACACGCTCGAGGTCTGCCGCGACCTCGCATGGGTCTGCGAGCGCTGGCCGCTCGACATCGACCCCGCCGACCACGTGCGCGACCGCGCTCGGCGGCACCAGGACGCCGAGACCGCCATCGAGCGCATCCTCTCGTCCGAGTACGTCCCGCGCCCCGTCAGCCTCGCCGTCGAGCCGCGTGACTACCAGCTCCGCGCGGCAGAGCTCGCGCTCGCGACGCGCGGGCTCCTCCTCGCCGACGACGTGGGCTTGGGGAAGACCGCGAGCGCGATCTGCGTCCTCGCTGACCCGAACGTCCGCCCCGCGCTCGTCGTGACGCTGACCCACCTGCCGCGGCAGTGGGAGGCGGAGCTGCAGAAGTTCGCGCCGCAGCTCCGCGTGCATCGCATCCGCGACGGCGCCCTCTACGACCTCGCGTCGTGGGGTGGGCGGCGCCGACGGAAGCCCGGGCAGCTCGAGCTCACCGGGACCGGCGCACACCTCCCGGACGTCATCGTCACGAGCTACTCGAAGCTCGGGAAGTGGGCGGATGCCCTCGCGCCCATCGTGCGGAGCGTCTTCTTCGACGAGGTGCAGGAGCTCCGGCACTCGGACTCGCAGCGGTACCAGGCCGCCTCGCAGGTCGCCCAGGCCGCAGACCTGCGGATGGGGCTGAGCGCCACGCCCATCTACAACTTCGGCGGCGAGATCTTCTCGGTTCTCGGCGCGCTCGCGCCCGGGCAGCTCGGCACGTGGGGCGAGTTCGCGGCGACGTGGTGCGGCAGTGAGATCGCCGACCGGAAGAAGGCGTCGCTCAAGGATCCGCGCGCGTTCGGGGCATGGGCGCGCGAGCAAGGGCTGATGCTGCGCCGCACGCGCGCGGACGTCGGGCGC
>CAYOIG010000107.1:0-5659 GCA_964403915.1 uncultured Myxococcaceae bacterium | reverse complement strand
AGCGGGCCGTCGGGATCCTGCTGCCGTAGGGCCTCGAGCCGCGCGATGCCCTGGTCGGGGCTCGTGCGCGCGGCCGCGAGGGCCTGCTCGTACTCCGCCTCCCCGCTCCTCTCGGGCGGGCCCTGCGCGGCGCAGGCCAGTGCGAAGAGCGCCGGCAGCAGCAGCGCGCGAAGGGCTCGAGGCCTAATCGAAGAGGTCCCGGAGCTTCTCGAGGAAGCTCTTGTGCTGGGGAGAGACATCCTGGCCGCTCTCCGCCGCGAAATTCTCGAGCAGCTCGCGCTGGCGCGCGGTGATGCGGGTCGGCACCTCGACGAAGATGCGCACGATCTGATCGCCGCGCGCGCCCGAGCGCAGCGCCGGCAGCCCCTTGCCGCGCAGGCGCATCAGCGCGCCCGACTGCGTGCCTTCGACGATGCGCAGCGGAACCTTGCCCTCGAGGGTCGGCACCTCGATCTCGGCGCCGAGGACGGCGTGCACGAAGGGCACGGGCACCTCGCAGTGCAAGTCCATCCCGTCGCGCTCGAAGAGCGGATGCGACTTGATCGAGATCACCACGAAGAGATCACCCGGCGGTCCGCCGGCGATGCCGGCCTCCCCTTCGCCTTGCAGGCGCAGGCGCTGCCCCTCCTCGATGCCGGCCGGCACGCTCACCTGGATCATCTGGGAGCCTTCGACGCGGCCGGCGCCTCGACAGTCCGAGCAGCGGTGCTTCACGGTCTCGCCGACGCCGCCGCATTCGTCACAGGGGCGGCTGATGCGGAAGAAGCCCTGCTGGAACATGAGCTGGCCCGTTCCGCGGCAGCGCGCACAGCGCTCCGGGGAGGTGCCGGGCTCGAGCCCCGAGCCCTCGCACTTCTTGCACGGCCGCATCTTCGGGATGCGGATCTTGGATTCGATCCCGGTGAGCACGTCCGCGAGCTCGATCTCGAGGTTGTAGCGGAGGTCGGCCCCGCGCTGGCCACGGCCGCGGCGGCGCCCGCCTCCCTGGCGCTGGCCGAAGAGGTCGCCGAAGAGGTCGTTGAACAGATCGGTGAAGTTACCGAGGTCGCCGAAGTCGGGTCCCGGCCCGCCGGGCCCGCCGGCCCCGACGCCGGCGAAGCCGAAGCGGTCGTAGGCCCGGCGCTTCTCCGCATCGGAGAGCACGGCGTAGGCCTCGGAGGCCTCCTTGAAGCGCTCCTCTGCGGCCGGGTTGCCCGGGTTGCGGTCGGGATGCGACTCGAGCGCGATCTTGCGATACGCCTTCTTGAGCTCGGCTTCAGCGACGTCACGCGGGACGCCCAGAGACTCGTAGTAATCGCGCTTGGGCAAGAGGTGCGGGCCTCGGTCGCAGTCGAGGGCGGGGGGCCGCAGCTCAGCCGGGCGCTAGCTGGACGCATCCCCACCGAGCGTGGCGTAGAGTCGCTCGGTCATCTTGTAGGAAAGGGCCGATAGGTCGTCAACCGCGGCGGCGAGGGCCGCCGGGTCGCTGCCGGCGAGCGCCGTGCGCGCCCGCGCCATGGCGGCTTCGAGGGCTCCGCGATCCTCGGCCGAGATCTGCTCCACGAACTCGGCCAGTGTGCGCTCGGTGGAGTAGACGAGGCCGTCGCCCTGGTTCCTCAGGTCGGCGAGCCGGCGCCGCTGCTGGTCGGCATCCGTGTTCTTCTCGGCCTCCGCCAGCAGGCGCTGCACCTCGGCCTCGGTGAGGCCGCTCGAGGCCGTGACCTGGATCGCCTGGCTGCGGCCCGTGCCGAGATCTTTCGCCGAGACCTTCACCACGCCGTCCGTGTCGATGTCGAAGCTGACCTCGATCTGCGGCACGCCGCGCGGCGCCGGCGGAATGCCCACCAGCTCGAAGCGGCCGAGGGTCTTGTTGTCGGCCGCCATCTCTCGCTCGCCCTGCAGCACGTGAACCCGCACCACGTTCTGGTTGTCTTCGGTGGTGGAGAAGGCCTGGCTCCGGCGCGTGGGGACCGTCGTATTCTTCTCGATGATTTTGGTGAACACGCCGCCCTGCGTTTCGACGCCCAGCGAGAGCGGTGTCACGTCGAGAAGCAGCACGTTGCCGACTTCGCCCGTGAGCACGCCGCCCTGGATCGCGGCGCCGACGGCGACGACCTCGTCGGGGTTCACGCCCTTGTGGGGCTTCTTGCCGAAGATCTCGGCAACCTTCTCCTGCACGCGCGGCATGCGCGTCATGCCGCCCACCAGCACGACCTCGTCGATCTGGTCGCGTGTGAGTCCGGCGTCGGTCATGGCGATCCGGCACGGCTCCTCGAGCCGCGCCACGAGATCCGCCACCAGCGCCTCCAGCTTCTCGCGGCTGAGGACGCAGTTGAGATGCTTCGGGCCGGCCGCATCGGCGGCGATGAAGGGCAGATTGACGTCGGTCGTCACCGACGAGGAGAGCTCGTGCTTGGCCCGCTCCGCGCCCTCCTTGAGGCGCTGCAGGGCCATGCTGTCGCTGCGCAGATCGATCCCGGTCTCGGCTTCGAAGGATTCGATCAGGTGCGAGACGATGCGCTGGTCGAAGTCTTCGCCGCCGAGATAGGTGTCGCCGTTGGTGCTCTTCACCTCGAACACGCCGTCGCCGAGCTCGAGCACCGAGATGTCGAAGGTGCCCCCGCCGAGGTCGAAGACCGCGATGCGGCGGCTCTTCGACTCGCCGAGGCCATAGGCCAGCGCGGCGGCCGTGGGCTCGTTGAGGATGCGCAGGACGTTCAGCCCCGCGATGCGTCCGGCCTCCTTGGTGGCCTGGCGCTGGGCGTCGTTGAAGTAGGCCGGCACCGTGATCACGGCGTCGGTCACGGCCTCGCCGAGAAAGTCTGCGGCGGTCTCGCGCATCTTCCCGAGCACGTGGGCAGCGATCTCCTGCGGGGAGAGCAGGCGATCCTCGACCTTTACCCAGGCGTCGCCATTCTCGGCGGCCTCCACCGGGAAGGGCGCGATCTCCTTGAAGCGGCCGACCTCTTCGCTCTCGAGCTTGCGTCCGATCAGCCGTTTGACGGCGAAGATGGTGCGGTGCGGATTGGTGACCGCCTGGCGCTTGGCGATCTGGCCGACGAGGCGCTCGCCCGAGCTGGTGAAGGCCACCATCGACGGCGTCGTCCGCGCGCCCTCGGCGTTGGCGATCACCACGGGCGATCCGCCTTCCATGATCGCCACGCACGAGTTCGTCGTGCCGAGGTCGATCCCGATCACCTTGCCCATGGTCCGCCCCCCGCTTGCGGGGAGCGTCAGGCGCTGCCTGCGTCCCCCGATCTCGACACCACGACCTGCGCCGGACGAAGCAAGCGATCGCGCAGCCGATAGCCTCGCTGGTAGACCTGCACGACCGTGCCCGGCGACACCGATGCGTCGGGAAGCTGGGCGAGGGCTTCGTGCACCGAGGGATCGAACGGCTGCCCGAGAGCTTCGACCTCGGTGACGCCATGCCGGGCGAGCACCGACTCGAGATCCCGCTGCACCAGCTCGAGGCCCTGCAGAAGACTCTCCAAGTCCCCGACCCCGCTCTTGCGAGCGGCATCGATGGCACGCTCCAGGTTATCGACCGCGGGCAGCAGATCCTTAGCCAGCGCCTGGTGGCCGAACTGGTAGGCCTCCTCGCGCTCCTTCAGCGTGCGGCGGCGAAAGTTCTCGAAGTCGGCATTGAGCCGGATCCAGCGGTCGCGGGTCTCGGACAGCTCGGACCGCACCTGCGCCAGCTCGTCGTCCGCCGGCCCCGGGGAATCCCCCGATGTGGGCTCCGGGCCCCCGGCCGTGCCGGCGCGGGCGGCCGAGCGGGCCTCCACGGCCTCGGTGGCCTCGCGCAGCGCTCGCTCGAGCTCCTCGCTCGGGGCGAGTCCGCCGGCGTCTGCATCCTCGGCGAGGGACTCCCACCCCTCCGGCGCCTCGCCGGTGTCGCCTCGCGGCGCCCGCGGCCCCCCCCCACCCGGTCCGCGCTGCGTCACGCGCTGAACCGGCGGGTCACGAGCCTCGAGAGGGTTCCGACCAAGGGGATGACCCGGGCGAAGTCCATGCGGCTCGGCCCCAGGACACCGAGCATGCCGAGCGCGGCCTCCCCCTCGCCGTAGGTCGCCGTCACGAGCGCGCAGTTTCGAAGCGCCGGCTCGGAGAGCTCGCGACCGAAGGCGACCTGCACGCCCCGCGCCGCGAGCATCTTGTCGAGGATGGTCACCAGCCGCTCCTTGGTCTCGATCGCCTCGAAGAGCGATCGCACGCGCTCGGGATCCCGGAACTCGGGCTGATCCAGGAGCGCGAGGCGCGTTCCGATCACGAGATCGACGCCTTCGAGACCGGCGGGTTCGAGGGCCAGCGCCGCGAGTCGGAGTGCGCGAGTTCGAAGCCGATCCGCCTGGGAGCGAAGCTGCTTCGCCTCGCGCGCGAGCTCCTCGCGCACCCCGGCGAGCGTGCGCCCGGCGACGCGGCGGTTGACCTCGCTCGCGACGCGGTCGAGCTCGGCCTGGTCGCCGCGGCCCGGCTCCTCGATCGTGCGCTGGTGTGCGACACCGCTCTGTGACACCAGCACGACCAGCACCTGCTCCGTCGAGAGCCGCACGAGGCTCACGTGACGCAGCGGCTCGCGCTCGACGCGCGGCGGAACCGCGAAGCCGAGCTGCCGCGTGCGGGCGGAGAGCAGCGCGCACGCCGTGCGCATCAGGCTCTCGGGCTCGGCCTCGCCGAGCGTGCCCGCGAGCGCGCGCTCGTCCGACGAAGCGCAAGGCCCGCCCGCGAGCAGCTCGTCGACGAACACGCGCAGCCCGAGCTCCGTCGGGATCCGCCCGGCAGAGGTATGCGGCTGCTCGAGCAGACCCAGGCGGGTGAGCTCGACCATCGTGCTCCGGATGCTCGCCGCCGAGAGATGGAGCGGCAGCGCGCGCGCGAGGGTCTGGGAGCCCACCGGCGAGGCCTCGCCGACGTAGGCCGCCACCACGGCGCGCAGCACCGTCCCCTGCCGGGAGGTGAGATCCGGGGCAAGGCCGGCAGGCTCGCGTCCGTCGCGGTCTCCCATCAAAAACCTCAACGAAATCCGCTGGCTGTGTGGGTACCACCCGCTGCGCACGACGTCAACCAGCCGCCTCAGACGAAGCCTGCGAAGACGCAGTCCGAGAGCAGGAGGCCGCGGGGCGAGAGCTGCAGATCGCCCTCCGGCCCTTCGAGGAGCAGGCCGCCAGCCTTGAAGCGTTCGATCTCGGCGGCCCAGAACGCGCGGGGCAAGGCCCCGAACTCGGCGGCGAAGTCGGCGGCGCGCAGTCCGGGCGTGGTGCGCAGCGCGAGAAAGGCCGCTTCGCCGCGGGCCGTTCGCGCGTCGAGAACCTCGCGCGGCGCGGCGTCGGCCGCCTCTCCCCGCTCCACGCGCTCCAGGTAGTGCGAGAACTCGCGAAGGTTTGCGCGGCGCGCGCCATGGGGCGCGCCCGGGCCCGGCGGCTCGCACGAGAACGCGCCGGCGCCGAGACCGAGGACGGCGCGCCGCTCCCAGTAGCGGCGGTTGTGGCGCGAGGCGAAGCCCGGGCGGGCGAAGCTCGAGATCTCGTAGCGCGCGAGGCCTGCCGCCTCGAGCCGCGCCCCGACCGTCTCCAGCATGCGCGCTGCGGTCTCCTCGTCCGGCAGTCGCAGCTGCCCGCGGTCGGCGCCCCGAGCGAAGGGCGTTCCGCTCTCGATCGTGAGCGCGTAGGCCGAGACG
>CAYOIG010000106.1:0-9652 GCA_964403915.1 uncultured Myxococcaceae bacterium | reverse complement strand
CGCCCGCGGCCACGACGGCACCGACGGCCGCACAGAGATCGCCGCCGCAAGGGTCCTCGAGATCGCCGAAGGCGAGGATGCGGGCGCCGTCCAGCGCATCCTCCGCCGCAAGACCGCGTAGCGTGGCCTGCAGGGCCTCGGCGATCGATCCTTCTCCGCCCGGCGCGAGCCGCCCAACGGCCTCGGCCGCAGCCGCCAGATCGGAGGACGGCGCGACGACCTGCTGCGGGGCGCCACAAGCGCCGCTCTCGCTACCGCCGGCCACCTGCACCGATACCCGGCCGCCGAGCGGGAGGGTCTCGATCACCTCCTTCGCCCGCGTCTGCGCCGCCGCAAGGCGTGACACGCCGGCGCTGGCAGGCGCGCGCATCGAGACCGACGCGTCGATCACGAGCGCAAGTCTCGCAGCGTCTGCTGCTGCAGGGGGAGACCCGCGCAGGATCTCCACGGCGACCCGCGCAGGCTCGGGCGCAGCGGACGGCTTCGTCCCGGCACAGGCTGCGAGTCCGGCGAGCGCGAGGCAAAGGCCCAGACGGGGCAGAACATCGAGGCTCACGGGTTGCCTCCCTTCGTGCCCAGTACCGCATCGAAGGCGCGGCGGACCTTGGGTGAAGTCGTGGCCGGATCGAGCCGCAGCGCGGGGTTCGCGGCGAGGGCGCGTTCGAAGCTCTGCCGCGCGGCCTCGTCGCTTCCGAGCGCGATCTGCGCCGTGGCCGCCACCACCTCGGCACGGGCCTGACGCTCGCGGGCTCCCTGCGTCGTAGCGTCGTCGCGGAGCTGGCGACGCACTCGCTGCGCCGCCGCCAGCGCCCCTTCGAAGTCCGCGGCGCGAAGCTGCGCCTCCGCGGAACCGAGCGCGGCATCGATGCGCCTCCAGTCCGGAGCGGCCGGAACCTGCGGAGGCGCCAGTGCCGGCGTTGGAGGCGCCGGCCGAGGCGGGGTCACCGACACGACGCGAATCGCGTCGTCCAGCCGCAAGAGGCCCGGCGTGCTCTGCGGCTCGGGGGCCGCGCGCACGGCGACGACGTCGGGCCGATGAACGCGAACGCTTCGCACACGTCCGAGCGCCTGCGCTGCCTCGACGCTCGACGGATCGATGCACAGCAGGTGTCGCCACAGCCGACCCGCGCGGGCTGGCGCCGGGATCTCTGCTGCCCGCGCCTCCAGGGCGAGCTCGGCGATCCGGAGCGAGGCCCAGCGCGCGAGCAAGGGGTCGGCACTCGACGCCGCCGGAAGCGGTGACGGCTCGCCCGGCCAGGCGGCGCACGCACTTCCCTGCTGCCCCGCGGCCACCCGTGCGGAGAGAAGGGTCACTGCGACGAGCACGACTGCGCGCAGTGCTCGCTTGCCATGTTCACCGCTCACTGAGCGAGGAAGCGGTCGTCGCCGCATGAGATCCCCCCGGCGCCGCAGTGTAACCCCGGCACGCCTGCGCGGCCCATGAACACCGGGCGAGCATGACTTGAGCCCTGGGCCCGGCCCGCTTACCTTCTCGCTGGCCGCGCCCAACGACGGACCTGCCCCGGTCCGTTGCCAGGAGGTCCCTTGGCAGGAGACGCTGCCCCCCGTGCCCCGATCCGCCGCATCGTGGTCCGCGTCCTGGTCGGTGACGATCGCATGGCCGGCACCGATGATCCGCTGTTTCTCGAGCTTCTCGGCCCGGGCGGCCGTGAGTTCCGGCTCGATCCTGCCCGCGGCAAGGCCCTGCGCCGCGGCACCCAGGACGAGTTCGTGCTCGCCGGTCCGCGAGACCCCGACACCAACGTGGCGCACCCCGACCTGAACGACCCGACCTCCCCGCCTCTCGACGCTTCGCTCGTAACGGGCGTCTGTCTGCGCAAGGGGATGGAGCCGATCCCCAACGTGCGCGGTTTCGGTGAGATGGACGATCGCCTCCAGCTCCTCGCCGCGTCGGTCGCGCTGCACGTCGCGGGCGAGGCCGAGCCGCGACGCTTCGAGCGCGCCGGGCCCGTGTGGCTCGGGCTTCTCTGCGGCCAGCGCCTGCCGCTCGGACCCGCGGACCGCACGTGAGCCGGTCGTCGGGATCGGACGCGAGGGGCCGCCTCGAGAAGGCCCCGGCGCGGAAGCGCGACCTTCTCCGGTGTAGCCGCTACGCGCTCCTGTGCCTGCTGCTCTCCCTGCCCTCTCTCGCCGCGGCCGGCGGGAAAGCGCCCGGCAGCTACTGCCCGTTTCCGGAGAAGGGGCAGAAGCCCCAATGCCTCACGGGTGCCGAGGAGCGCTATTCGGACTTCTACCGCGGCCTCGAGACCGGAACGGTGGATCCATCCGATGCCGCCCGTCTCGAGGAGGATCTCATCGCCGGCACCGAGGCCGAGCGCACGTATCAGGCGCTCTCGTCGATCGCCTACGGCTACTACGTGATCGCGCGACGAGCCGCGGAATCTTCGAAGGCCGATCCGGCGCTCGTGGCGCGCCTCGAGCGCTGGAACACCATCCTCGCGCTCGCCTATCACGAGACACCGCCGGATGCCTCGCTTCGGACGGCCGTCCGGGAGGCTGCACAGGATCTGCGCGAGCGCGCCGCGCCAGTCGTACTCGCCTGCAAGGACGAGGCTGGCCAGCCCGCGCGCTGCACTTCCACGGAGGCCGTCCTGCGGAGCATGGACGATGTGCGCGATCACTCCGGCGTGCGTGGTCAGCTCGGCCGGCTGCTCGAGCGCCTCTTCGGCGAGGATGGCTCGTGATGGGCCCGCGATCGCTTCCGCGCCGGATGCTCCGGGCGGCTCGCATCGACTCCCACTTCTACGAGGAGGTCGAGGCCGAGCCGCGCTCGATCGGGCAGGCCTTCGTCGTCGTGCTCCTCGCCTGCCTCGCCGGCAGCCTCGGGAGCTGGCTCTACGGACGCCCCCCCCTCATCGTGGCCACCGACCTGCTGGAGCCGCTCGTGCTGTGGCTCGCAGGCGGCGCCTTCACTTACATGGTGGGCGCCACATTTCTGCGCGGGCCGCATACGGTAACGAGCTATGCCGAGGTGCTGCGAACGACCGGCTTCGCCTGGGCGCCCGGCTTGCTGCGCTTCGCGATCGTGGTGCCTCCGCACGAGCTCGGCTTCGGTCTCACCATCCTCGGAGACGTCTGGATCCTTCTCGCCGGGATCGTGGCGGTGCGCCAGGCCCTCGACTTCACCACGATTCGCGCCGTCGGAACTTTCGGCGCGTCCTACGTGCTCCTCTGGCTCACCTTCGAGGGCCTGCTTCTCGGAATCACGAGCCTGGTGCTGTGATCAGCAACGCCCGGATCGACTCCAGCTCGCTCCGGATGCGCTGCACCCGTTCGAGCACGCCGGACTCCGGCGCCAGCGGCACCTCCACCGCCGGGGCTTCTCCCGCGCGCGCCATGCCCAGCTCGCGCAGTCGCTTGCGGGCTCCCGCGATCGTGAATCGCTCCTCGTACAGGAGTCTCTTGATCAGCAGGATCACGTCGATGTCCCGCTGCCGATAGAGCCGCTGCTGCGAACGCGACTTGCCGGGGGCCATCCAGCGGAATTCGGATTCCCAGTAGCGCAGCACGTAGGGCTTGACGTCCGTGATCCGGCTCACCTCGCCAATGCGGTAGTAGAGCTTGGCGCTCTTGTCCGTATCGCGGGCCGGCTCGCGCCCGGTGACGGGCTTCGCGTGCTTCGTCATCCGCACACCTCCGCTCGAAGCGATCAATCGTCGCCGGCCTCGTCCTCCACGTCCTCACCCTCGTCGTGGTCGTCGCCGTCGTCGGTGCCGGGCTCCTCGTCGTTGAGAATGTTCTTGAGCACCAGGCTCGGCTTGAAGGTGAGCACCCGCCTCGCCGCGAGCCGGATCTCCTCCCCGGTCTGCGGGTTGCGGCCCTTGCGGGCATTCTTCTCCCGTACCACGAAATTTCCAAACCCCGAGATCTTGACCTTCTCCCCGTCGGAGAGCGTCTTCTTGATGATGTCGAAGACGCGCTCCACCAGCTCCGCGGACTCCTTCTTCGAGAAGCCCACCTTCTCGTAGATCTGCTCGACGATCTCCGCCTTGGTCATGCTCCTCCCCCCTTTCCCGGAGTCGAGCGCAGCTCGCCTCCGAAGCGATGCGACAGCATCCCCACCACGCGTTCCATGATCTTCGCGATCTCGGCGTCCGTGAACGCACGATCGAGGCGCTGCAAGACGAGCCGGAAGGCGAGGCTCACACTGCCCTCGGGCACTCCGCGCCCCTCCCAGCGATCGAAGAGATCGAGCGCGACGAGCTCGCGCCCTGCGCTCTTTCGGATCGCCTCCAGCACCTCGCCGGCCGCCACACTCCGGTTCACCAGCACGGCGACGTCGCGCCGTACGGGCGGCTGCTGGGAGATCTCGCGGTAGTGTGCCTCCTGCTCGGGAAGCCTCGCGATCTCCTGCAGGTCGACGTCGATGACGGCACAGGGGAGCTCGATCTCGAAACGTCGGGCCGTCTCCGGATGCAGCTCGCCCACGTGCCCCACGACGCGTCCCGCCACGCCGATCTCGGCACCGGCGCCGGGATGGAGGAAGGGCTCGCCGCTTCCGGCGCGAAAGTCCGGCGTACGGCCGAGGTCGACCAGCAGGCGCTCCGCGATGCCTCGCGCCTCGAAGAACAGGGGCGTGGGCTCGCGGGGCTCCCACAGGCTCGTGCGCTCGCCCCGCACCAGCACCGCTGCGACGCGCAGCGGCTCGTCGGGCAGCGTGTCTGTGCCGCGATCAAAGAAGACGCGGCTCACCTCGAAGAGGCGCACGCGATCCACGCGGTGCACGACGTTGTCGCGCGCGGCCCGGAGCAGGCTCGGCAGCAGGCTGGAGCGCAGACAGCCCTGCTCCTCCGAGATGGGATTCGCGATCGCAACGCGCCCGCGGCGCGGATCCGAAGCCGCAAGACCGAGCCGATCGAGATCGGCCGGGCCCCCGAAGGAGAGGCCGATCATCTCGTGCAGGCCGGCCGACGTGAGAGCGTCCCGCGTGCGGCTGGCGAGCCGGCGAAGCGGCGGTGACGCCACCGGCGCGAGCTGCACCGTTGGCAACGTGGCCGGCACGCGGTCGCAGCCATGGACGCGAACGACCTCCTCGATGAGATCAACGTAGCGGTGCAGATCGTTGCGGTGGGTCGGCACGCTGCATCGCAGCAGGCCGCCGTCCGCCGGCTCGGCCCGAACGTCCACCCGCGCGAGCAGCGCCACGATCTCCGGCGTCGTGAGGGAGGTTCCGAGCAGCCGGTCGACCCGTGCGGGATCGAGCGTGATCGCCGTGGTGCCCGGCGCCGGATCGCCGCACGCGATCATGGCGGTGCCCTTCGCACGACCTCCTGCGATCTGCTCCAGCAGCGCTACGGCCCTGTCCGCTGCCCGTTCCACACCGGCTCGGTCGACCCCTCGCTCGAATCGGTACGACGCCTCGCTGGCGAGAGCGAGACGGCGGCCCGTGCGACGAACGCGTTCCGGCGCAAAGTGCGCGCTCTCGATCAGGACCGACGTGGTCTCGGCCTGCACCTGACTCGCCGCGCCGCCCATCACGCCCGCGACGGCCAGTGCCCGCTCGGCATCGGCGATCACCAAATCCTCGGGCGCGAGCTTCCGCTCGACACCGTCGAGTGTCACCAGCCGCTCCCCAGGAGCCGCCGCACGCACACGGACGAGCCCTCCGCGTACCGCGCCGAGATCGAAGGCGTGAAGGGGCTGTCCGAGCTCGAGCAGGACGAGGTTCGTCACGTCCACGACGTTGTTGACCGCCCGCAGTCCCGCGGCCTCGAGGCGCTCTCGCACCCAGTCGGGCGACGGGCCGACGCGAATGTCGTCCACCACCCGTCCGACGTACGTGAAGCACCCCGCGCGATCTTCGATCTCGACGCGCAGGGGCGGAGCTCCGTCGACACCAGCCTGCGCGGGCAGCCCGGGAAGCCGGACCTCGCCGCCGAAGAGCGCCCGGATCTCCCGGGCTACGCCGAGCAGAGAGGCGCAGTCGCCCCGGTTCGCCGGGATCGCAAGCGTGAGAACGGTGTCGCCGGCACCGAGCAAGTCGGCCACGGACGCGCCGATCACCGCTCCGGCGTCGAGCACGAGGATGCCCTCCGGGTCTTCGCCGAGGCCGAGTTCGCGCGCCGAGCAGAGCATGCCGTTCGAGACGACGCCGCGAATCTTCGAACGCTCGAGCACGCGTCCGTCGGGAAGCCGTAGCCCCGGGAGGGCGACCGCGACCTTCTGGCCCGCTGCGACGTTTGGCGCCCCGCAGACGATGTCGAGCGCATCTCCAGAGCCGACGTCCACGCGGCACAGCGAGAGACGGTCGGCGTTGGGATGCTTCTCGCGCTCGACCACGAGGCCGATCCGCAGCCCGGAGAGATCGGGGCCGATCCGCTCGATCGCGTCCACCTCGAGGCCGCCGCCCGTGAGCCGAGCGGCGATCTCCTCTGCCGGCGCCGGAAGATCGATCCACTCCGCCAGCCAGCGCAGCGGAACGCGCATCAGATCTGCTCCAGGAAGCGGACGTCGGGCTCGTAGAGCAGCCGGATCTGCGGAACGTTGTGACGCATCATCGCCGCTCGCTCCATCCCCATGCCGAAGGCGAAGCCCTGCCAGCGCTCGGGATCGATGCCGCAGTTCTCGAGCACCCTGGGATGGATCATCCCGCAGCCGCCCCACTCGATCCATCCGGTCCGCGAGCAGGTGGCGCAGCCCTGCTGCGCGCAGAGCACGCAGCTGAAGTCGAGCTCTGCCGACGGCTCGGTGAACGGGAAGAAGCTCGCGCGGAAGCGCAGCTTCACGTTCTCTCCCATCACGTGCCGTGCGAAGGCGTAGAGCACACCCTTCAGGTCCGCGAAGGTTGCGCGCTCGTCGACGAGGAAGCCCTCCACCTGCGAGAACATCGGACTGTGGCGCGGGCTCGCATCGTGGCGATAGACGCGCCCCGGCGCGATGAACCGGAACGGCGGCTGTCGTCCGGTCATCGTGCGGATCTGGACCGGCGAGGTGTGGGTGCGCAGCACGACGCCCGGTCGCACGTAGAAGGTGTCGTGGGCGTCGCGGGCCGGATGCTCTGGCGGGATGTTGAGGGCGTCGAAGTTGTACCGCTCGAGCTCGACCTCCGGGCCCTCTTCGACGGAGAAGCCCAGCGTCGCGAAGAAGGCCTCGATGTCGCGCTCGGCGCGCGTCACGGCATGCAGGCGCCCGCGCGGCGGCACGGCACCCGGTAGCGTCACGTCGAGGCGCCCGCGCACGAGCTCCTCCTCGACGCGCCCGGCTTCGAGAGCGCTGCGTCGCTCCGCCGCCAGGGCTTCGATGCGATCCCGTGCCGCGTTGACCGCTTCGCCGAGCTTCGCCCGCGCCTGCGGCTCGAGGGAGCCGAGCGTTCGCAAGATCGCCGAGAGCGAGCCCTTGCGGCCCAGAAAACGCGCCCGCGCCTCGCTGAGCGCGGGCAGGTCTTCGGCCGCGCCGATCGCGGCTCGGGCCTCGGCTTCGATGCTCTCGACGCTCTGCGGCGTGGCCTCCACGCGCTCTCAGGCCGCCTTCGCGCCGGCGAGCTGCGCCAGCTTTGCGAAGGCCGCCGGATCGGAGACCGCGAGCTCGGCCAGGATCTTCCGGTCGATCTCGATCTCCGCCGCCTTCAGCCCCGCCATCAGGCGGCTGTACGAGAGGCCATTCTCCCGCGCGGCCGCGTTGATGCGGGCGATCCAGAGCCCGCGGAACTGGCGCTTGCGCTGCTTGCGGTCGCGGTAGGCGTACTTGAGACCTTTCTCCACGGCCTCGCGGGCGGTCTTCAGCAGATTCCCGCGGCCGCTGTAATAGCCGCTGGCTGCAGCGAGGATCCTCTTCTTGCGCTTGTGCGCGGCAGCGCCGCGCTTCACACGAGACATCGTCTTCCCTTTCCAGTCGTCTGGTTCTAGCGACGAATCACGGCAGCATGAGCTGCAGCCGCTTCGCGTCGGCGCTCGACGTGACTACGTCCTTCCGCAGGCGGCGCTTCCGCTTGCGGCTCTTTTTCGTGAGGATGTGGGACTTTCCGCTCTTCATGCGGACGATCTTCCCCGTCCCCGTCTTCTTGAAGCGCTTCGCGGCTCCGCGGTGCGACTTCATCTTCGGCATCGTCACTCCTCCGCGGCGGGCGCTGCGGCCTCCACCGCTTCCTGTTCCGTGGCCAACGGCTCGGCATCCGCCTTCGCCGCCGCCTCTTCGAGCTTCCGGGCCTCCGCGACGGCCTCGCGGTTCGGCACCAGGATCATCGAGAGGAACCGCCCCTCCATGCGCGGCGGGCTTTCGACGCTCGCCAGCACCCCGATCATCTCCTTCACGCGGTCGAGCTGCTGTCGCCCGAGCGCGGTGTGAACGATCTCGCGCCCGCGAAACATCACGGTGACCTTCACCTTGTCTCCGTCGATCAAGAACCGGCGGGCATTCTTGAGCTTGAAGTTGAGGTCGTGGTCGTCCGTGCGAGGCCGCAGCTTCACCTCCTTGAGTGACGCCGAGTGCCCCTTGCTCTTCCCGGACTTCTTCTTGATCTCGTACTTGTACCGCCCGTAATCCATGATCCGGCAGACCGGCGGCGTGGCGTTGGGCGCCACCTCCACCAGGTCGAGACCCTCTTCGACCGCGCGCTGCCAGGCTGCTTCCGGGGTCATGACCCCGAGCTGCTCGCCGTCGGCACCGATCACGCGAATCTCTCGGGCCCGGATTCTCTCGTTGACCCGGGTGGTGTCCTTCTTCAGCTCAGCGATGCTCTTCTCCTCTTGCGGGACTTCGCGTAGTGCTGCGCCGGGAGGAGATCTCCTCGGTCAGCCCGGCCACGAAGACTTCCAGGGGCTCGGCCCCCGGTGTCTCCTTCGGCCCGAAACGCCGGCGCGGAGTGACGGTCCCGTTCGCCTCCTCCTGGTCGCCGACCACCAGCATGAGCGGAACCTTCTGGGTCTCCGCCTCCCGAATCTTGAACCCGAGCTTCTCGCCGCGAGCGTCGAGCACGGCGCGGACCCCGGCCGCCAGAAGCCGCTCCTCGACCTTGCGCGCGTAGCCGAGGCTGCGATCCGTGATCGGCAGCACGGCGGCCTGCACCGGTGCGAGCCAGAGCGGGAAGTCGCCCGCCGTGTGCTCGAGATAGATCGCGATGAAGCGTTCGAGGGAGCCCAGCACCGCCCGGTGGAGCATGGCCGGCTGCTTCTCCGTGCCGTCGCGGCCGATGTATCGCAGACCGAAGCGCCCGGGCATCGCCGTGTCGATCTGGACGGTGGCCAGCGTCCAGCGACGTCCGAGCACGTCGAAGAAGTCGCATTCGACCTTGGGACCGTAGAAGGCGCCCTCTTTCGGCTTGATGCCACACTCGTAGCCCGCGGCCCTGACGGCCTGGATCAGGGTCTCCTCGGCGCGATCCCAATCCGCCGGATCGCCCGCGAATTGGTCTGGCCGGGTCGAGACCGAAACCTGCACGCCGCCGATCCCGAGGTCTCCGTAGACCTCGTTCATCATCTCGAAGAAGCGGTTCACCTCGTCGCCCACGTGCTCCGGCTCGCAGTAGATGTGGCCATCGTCCTGCGCCATGGAGCGGACGCGCGAGAGGCCCGTCAGTGCGCCGCTGCGCTCGTTGCGGTGCAACCGGGAGAACTCGGCGAAGCGCAGGGGAAGCTCGCGGTACGAGCGCTTCCGCGTGGCGAAGAGATGGCAGTGCCCGGGGCAGTTCATGGGC
>CAYOIG010000105.1:0-4876 GCA_964403915.1 uncultured Myxococcaceae bacterium | reverse complement strand
GCCGATCCCCTTCAGCCACGCCCTGCACGCCGGCAGCTACAAGATCGAATGCCTGTATTGCCACACGGGAACGGATCGCTCCCGCGTGGCCGGCGTGCCCTCGGTGCAGAACTGCATGGGCTGCCACGCACAGTTCGGCGGTGATCTCGAGGGCGTACAGACCCTCAAGAAGAGCTGGGAAGAGAAGAAGCCGATCGAGTGGATCCAGATCCACCGCCTGCCCGAGCACGTGAAGTTCCGGCACAACCGGCACGTCGCGGCGGGTCTCGACTGCCAGACCTGCCACGGCCCCGTGCAGGAGATGCACAAGGTGCACCTCGTGCCCGATCGCGTGTGGGTGAACGGGATGCCCGCCCAGAAGCTCGAGATGGGCTGGTGCATCTATTGCCACGAAGCGAAGAAGGCCTCGATCGACTGTCTCACGTGCCATTACTAGGCCGCATAAGGCTGGGACGAAACCTGGATGCCCGAGTTCGATCGTCGTGACTTCCTGAAGCTCGTTGGTGTCGGCGCTGGCGCCACCGTGGCGACCGCTTGCTCCGATCCCGTCGAGTATCTGATTCCCTACGTGGTGCAGCCCGAGGTGATCACGCCCGGGATCCCCAACTACTGGGCCTCCACCTGTCGCGAATGCGAGGCGGGCTGCGGGCTCCACGTGAAGACCCGCGAGGGGCGACCGCTCAAGCTCGAGGGCAATCCTGATCATCCGGTGAACCAGGGGGCGCTCTGCGGGCGCGGCCAGGCCGGCCTGGGGCGCACGTATCATCCCGACCGCTTCAAGGGGCCGATGGCGCACGGCGCGCAGGGCGAGCTGGTTCCCGTCGCGTGGAATGCGGCGCTCTCGGATCTCGCGGCGAAGATCAGGGCGGCGGGTGCCGGGACGTTCATCCTCGGCGGCGATCCGGGCCCCACGGCGGCAGCGCAGCTCGACCGCTGGGTGGCGGCCGTCGGTGCCGGCGGCCGCGTCGTGTACGACCCCTTTGCGCCGGAGGCGCTGCGCGAGGCGACCCAGGCCGTGTTCGGCCTCGACAGCCAGCCGGTCTTCGATCTCTCGGGCGCAGACCTCGTGATCTCCTTCGGTAGCGATCTGCTCGAGACCGGCAGCTCGCCGGTCGAGCACGCGCGACAGCTCGCGGCGGCGCGCGATGCCCGCACGCGCAAGGACGGCGGCGCCCGTTTCGTCTACGTCGGCCCGCGCCTCTCGCTGACGACGGCCAGTGCCGACGAGTGGCTCGCCGCGAAGCCCGGCACCGAGGGCATCCTCGCGCTGGCGCTGGCGCGCGTGGCGCTCGCGAACGGCAAGGGGACGTCAGCCGACCGGGCCGCGCTCGGCTCGCTGCTCGATCCCTTCGACACGCAGAGCGCGGCGACACGGACCGGAGTCGATGCGAAGACGATCGAGCGCATCGGCAAGGCGCTCGCCGCCGCGAAGGCGCCGGTCGCGCTGCCGCCCGGCGTCGCCTTCACGAGCCGCCGCGCGGCGGCGACCGCGTCGGCCATCCTGATCCTCAACCAGGTGACGGGAGCGATCGGCGCAGGCGTGAAGATTCCGCCGGCCGCGCCTGTGGCGGCGCCGCACGCGAGCTATCGCGCGGTGCTCGCGCTGATCGATGCGATGAAGAGCGGCAAGGTGCAGGTGCTGCTCATCCACGATGCCGATCCGCTCTACTCGCTCTCGCCGGCTACGGGCTTCGCCGAGGCGCTCGCGAAGGTTCCCTTCGTGGTCTCCTTCGCCTCGATGCCCGACGAGACCTCGACGAAGGCGCATCTCATCCTGCCGGACCACACGCCGGCAGAAAGCTGGGGGGATGCCTCGCCGCGCCCGGGCATCGTGTCGATCGTGCAGCCGACCTTCCGGCCGCTCTTCGACACGCGCGCTCTCGTCGACGTGCTGCTCGACGCCGGCCGCGCGATGGGCGAGGACGTGAAGGCGAAGCTGCCCGAGGGAAGCTTCCGGCAGCTCGTCCAGCAGGCCCATGCTGGCAAGGACTGGCGCGCGCTTCTCGCGAAGGGCGGCGTCTTCGAGCCGATGCCCTTGGCGGAGGGGCTCGCGCTCTCCCCCGGCGTCGCGAAGCTCGAGGTGGCCGAGCCCCTGCTCGAAGGGGACGGTGCCTGGACGCTCGTCGCCAATCCCTCGCCGCTCCTTCACGACGGTCGCGGCGCGAACCTGCCGTGGCTGCAGGAAGTGCCGGATCCGGTGACGAAGATCGCCTGGCAGTCGTGGATCGAGGTGAGCAATGCCACGGCCGCGCAGCTCGGTGTCGAGTTCGGCGACGTGCTCGCGCTCGAGACGCCCTTCGGGCGCTTCGAGGCCCCGGTCGTGCCGCGCGGCGCCCTGCGCGACGACGTGGTCGCCGTGGCGACCGGCCAGGGGCACACGGTCGGCAGCTTCGCCTCGAAGGGAGGCAAGGCCACGCCGGGCGAGGCGCGCGGCGTGAACGTGATCTCGGTGCTCCCGTCTGCGGCCGACGAATCCGGCGGCCGCGCCTGGCTCTCCACGAAGGCGAAGCTTTCGCCGACCGGCCGCGCCGAGCGCGTGGCGATCCTCCAGAAGTTCGACAACCAGCGGGAGCGGCAGCTCGGTGAGGCGGTGCCCGTGGCGGCCCTCGCGGCCGGAGCCGCGGCGCCCGCCGTGAGCGCTGCACCCGACCACGCGGCGCACGACGGAGCCGCAGCCCACGGAGGCAGCGGCGAGCAGGCAGGGCACGGCGAGAGCGGCGGGCATCACGAGATGCTCGTCCCCTTCGATGCGGCGCTCGATGCGCGGCCCGATCTTCCGTACCGCTGGGGCATGGCGATCGACCTCGACCGCTGCAACGGCTGCAGCGCCTGCGTGGTGGCCTGCTACGTCGAGAACAACATCCCGGTGGTCGGCGAGGAGCAGGTGATCCGCGGCCGCGTGATGTCCTGGATCCGCATCGAGCGCTTCGTCGGCCCGGGCGAGGTCGACTACGTGACGGGACGGCCGTCGATCCGCGATCGCGGCGCGCTGGGTGACGTCGACGTCCGCCACCTGCCGCTCATGTGCCAGCAGTGCGGCGCGGCGCCCTGCGAGCCGGTCTGCCCGGTGATCGCGACCTCGCACAGCGACGAGGGCCTCAACGGCATGATCTACAACCGCTGCATCGGCACGCGGTACTGCGCCAACAACTGCCCCTACAAGCTCCGGCGCTTCAACTTCTACGACTACGCCGCCGAGAACTCGAAGTTCCCGTATCCCATGGACCTCGGCCTCAATCCGGACGTCACGGTCCGCGGCCAGGGCGTGATGGAGAAGTGCACGTTCTGCGTGCAGCGCATCGCGCTCGGGCGGCAGACGGCGAAGGATCTCGGCCGCGCCATCGCCGATGGTGAGGTGACGACGGCCTGCGCCCAGTCCTGCCCGACCGATGCGATCGTGTTCGGGAATCTCCGCGACGAGAAGAGCCGCGCCGTGACGCTCGGCGAGGATCCCGTCCGCGGCTACCACGCGCTGCACGTGCTCAACACCCGGCCCTCGGTCACCTACCTGGCGAAGGTGACGCGCGGACCGGTCGAGGCCTAGACCATGACGCCGCCGCCCGCCGTTTCCGTCGCCGAGCTGATGCGTCCCGCACCGCCGCCTGCGGACTCGCAGACCAACCGCGATCTGCTGGCCGTCATGGACGCGCCGGGCCTCGCCTACTGGGGCCTGCTCGGCTTCTGCGTGCTGCTGGTGCACGTGGCCGGCGCCGTCTGGGTCTACCAGGTGTACGAGGGCCTCGGGATCGCTGGCTACGCGCACCCGGTCTTCTGGGGCGTCTACATCGTCACCTTCGTGTTCTGGGTCGGTATCGCCCACGCCGGAACGCTGATCTCGGCCATCCTCTACCTGTTCCGATCGAAATGGCGCAACGCGATCAACCGCAGCGCGGAGGCCATGACGGTCTTCGCGGTGCTCACGGCGGCCCAGTTCCTCGGCATCCACGTTGGGCGCATGTGGAAGTCCTACTTCATCCTTCCCTATCCCAATCAGCGCGGCCTGTGGGTGAACTTCAAGAGCCCGCTGGTGTGGGACACGTTCGCGATCTCGACCTACGCGACGACGTCCATCCTCTTCCTCTTCATCGGCATGGTTCCGGATCTCGCGATCGCGCGAGATCGAGCGAAGGGCTGGCGCAAGCTCCTCTACACGGCGCTCGCCCTCGGCTGGCAGGGGACCAGTCGGCAGTGGAAGGCCCACAACCGCACCGTGCTGCATCTTTCGGGGCTCGCGACGCCGCTGGTGCTCTCGGTGCACAGCGTCGTGTCCTGGGACTTCGCGATGTCGATCGTTCCCGGCTGGCACGCGACGATCTTCGCGCCCTACTTCGTCGCCGGCGCCATCTTCTCGGGCTTCGCGATGGTGCTGACGGTGATGATCCCGGTGCGCCGGATCTTCGGCCTCGAGAGCTACATCACCGATTACCACTTCGACAACATGGCGAAGTTCATCCTGCTGACGTCGCTGATCGTCGGCTACTCCTACGGGACCGAGTACTTCATCGCCTGGTACAGCGGCGTCGAGCCCGAGAAGACTGCGTTCTGGTACCGCGCCTTCGGGCCCTACTGGATCTCGGCCTGGGTCATGATCATCTGCAACGCCGTCGTGCCGCAGCTCCTGTGGTTCAAGAAGGTGCGCCTGTATCTGCCGGCGCTCTTCGTGATCTCGGTGCTGGTGAACGTGGGTATGTGGTTCGAGCGCTACGTCATCATCATCACCGGCCTGTCTCGCGAGTTCGATCCAGCGGCCTGGAACACCTACACGCCAGCGGCGCCGGAGCTGGCGATCCTCGCCGGCAGCTTCGCCTTCTTCGGGATGTTCTTCCTGATCTTCATCAAGCTGTTCCCGGTGGTCGCCGTGGCCGAGGTCAAGGAG
>CAYOIG010000104.1:0-8786 GCA_964403915.1 uncultured Myxococcaceae bacterium | reverse complement strand
TCGGTGGGCCCGAAGTCCTCCACTTTGTAGTGGCACGCGCGAGCCGGAAATGTCAGCGGCGCGGCGAAATCATCACCGCTCCGCGAGCAGGCCCTTTCCGGGAACGTGGTTCAGCTCGAGCCGGATGCCGTCGGGGTCTTCGAAGAGCACGGAGTAGTAGCCCGGAGCCCAGGAGCCCTCTCGCGGCGGGTGGACGACGGTGGCGCCGAGCTCACGCAGCAGCGGCAGCACGCGGTCCACGTCCTGCCGCTCGCGGGCGCGAAAGCAGACGTGGTGCAGACCGACCCGCGACTGCACGAAGCGCTCGCCGGCATGCTCGGGATCGCAGGCGCGGAGGCCGAAGGCCGTACGCCCGCCCACGCAGTAGAAGAAGCCGTCGCCGTCGAGCACGGGCTTCATGCCGAGCGCGGGCAGCAGCCGCGCGTAGAAAGCGCGCGAGCGCGCGAAGTCGCTCACGGTCACGAACACGTGCGCGATGCCGTTCACCTCGATCATGACTTCTCCTGCGGCCGGGTTGCTGGGATCAGTGGAGCCGCGCGGCGGGCTCTTCCTGCTCGCGCTGCGCGAGTACGTAGCGACCGTGCAGCACGGCGAGGAAGCGCTCCACCGCCTGGTTCACACGCAGCGTGCGAACCGAGTGAAACAGCTCGAAGGCGTGCTGCGCGCCCGGCAGCTCCGCGTAGGCCACGGGCTCGCGCGACTTCTCGCGCAGCGCCTTCACGAAGATGCGCGCCTCGCCCACGGGCACCAGAGAATCTCCGGATCCATGGATCACGAAGAAGGGCGGAGCCTCCGCATGCACGTGGGAGAGAGGCGAGGCCTGCTCCCAGCGCTCGGGGATTTCCTCGCGCGAGCCCTTCAGGACCTGCCGCTCGAGAACGTGCTCGAGGCCGCCGTGGGGCCAGGTGCCACTTCGATCGAGAAAGTCGTAGACGCCGTAGAACGGCACGCAGCCCGCGACGCTCGTATCCTCGTGCTCGAAGCCGGGCTGAAAGGTCGGATCGTTCTGCGTGAGGGCGACCATCGCGGCGAGGTGCCCACCGGCGGAACCGCCCGTCACCACCACGAAGGCAGGATCGCCGCCGTAGCCGGCGATGTTCTCCCGGATCCAGACCAGCGCCTTCTTCACGTCGATGAGATGCTCGGGAAAGGTCGCGTGGGGGCTCAGCCGATAGTTGACCGTGACGCACACCCAGCCATGGGAGGCGAGCTCCAGCATGAGCGGCAGCGCCTGCTCGTTCTTGCTGCCCATCACCCAGCCGCCGCCGTGGATCTGGAGCAGGACGGGGCGGCCGGTCGTATTCGTCCGGCCCCGGTAGACGTCGAGCGAGAGATCGATGCCCCGCTCGCGCGCATAGCGGATGTCGCGGACGCGCTCGACGTCCGAGCTGCGGAGCGGAACCGGCTGCAGCACGCGACGCCAGTCGATGGCGTTGGCGAGCTGCGTGCGACGCTCGGGCAGGATGCGCTCGCGGTAGTCGGCGCCGAGGCCCTCGCAGAGCGCTTCCTCCACCACTTGGCCGGCTCGCGCCGCGCGGGCCTGCGCGACACCGAGGCCGAGCCACGAGAGCAGCGTGATGCCGAGGCCGAGCTGGCCGGGCCAGGCGCCGAGGGCGCCGGCCAGCCCGAAGACGAGCGTGGCCGCCGCCTGCCAGGCGACGTGGTGCAGGGCGAGCTCGCTCGTGAGCCAGCCCGCGGCGAAGCTCACGGCCGAGATGCGCATGCCGCGCACGCTGGGAAAGAGGGCGTTCCAGGTGAAGGCGGCGCCCCAGAGGCTGACGGCGAGGAAGAGCCAGGAGATCATCCGGTGTCCTTTCGAAGCCGCACTGCGCGCGCGGGGAGTGTGGCCGTCCCGGCACGCGATCGCCACGACGCGCAGGTCGTCCCGGCGCTGCCATCCCGGCGCTGCTGTTAGACTCGGCCTGGCATGAGTGCCGCTCCTCCCGAGGGTCGGGCCGATGCCCCGCGGCCGCGCCTGCGGACGGCCGCGAATGCCATGACGGGGCTGCGCCTCATCTGTGCCCCGGTGGCGGCACTGGCGGTCCACCGTGGCGCGAGCGGGCTGGCGCTCGTGCTCTTCGTGCTGGCGGTCGCGACCGATCTGCTCGATGGCAGGCTGGCGCGCCGCAGCGGCGATGCTTCGCCGCTCGGCGGCCTGCTCGACCATGCGACGGACGCCACCTTCGTCAGCCTCGGCCTTCTGGCCCTGGCTGCTTCGGGAGTGGTCCCGCTGCCGCTGCCGCTGCTCGTGGCGGCTGCCTTCGTGCAGTACACGCTCGACTCGCGGGCGCTGCGCGGAAGCGCGCTGCGCGCCAGCGCCCTCGGACGCTGGAATGGCGTCGCCTACTACGTGCTCCTCGGCATTCCGGTGGTGCGAAACGGTCTCGGGCTCGGCTGGCCGCCCGACGCTCTCGTGCGCGCCCTCGGCTGGGCGCTGGTCGCCACCACCCTGGTCTCGATGGGGATGAGGGCCCTGCAGCTGCGAGTGCTGCGCAGGTCGCCGGCAGCCCTTCCGGCGGCGAATCCCGGCCCGCTCTCCGGCATCGAAGGGGGCACGGATCCCGGTGCGAGGCACCTTCGGGAAGAGCCGTGATGGAAGGAGACGCATGATGAGTCGGAGAGGTCTTCTGCGAGGCACCCTGGGGGCGGTCGGGGCCGCCCTCGGCGGTGGGCGTGCGGCCGGCGCTGAGAAGGCGCAGGCCAGCGTCGAGGCCCTCGCCCTGCCGCACGAGGCGTGGCGCAAGCTCGTCCCCGCCGAAGCCTTCGCGGTGCTCTTCGACGAGGCCACCGAGCGACCGCGCTCGAGCGTGCTGGACTCTGAGAAACGCGCAGGCACCTACGTCTGCGCCGCGTGCTTCCTTCCGCTCTTCGAGTCGGCGGCGAAGTTCGACAGTGGTACCGGCTGGCCGAGCTTCTTTCGGCCCATCGAGGGGCACATCGGTACGCGACGCGACTTCCGGCTGCTGCTGCCGCGCACCGAATACCACTGCGCGCGCTGCGGCGGCCATCAGGGTCACGTCTTCGACGACGGCCCGGCGCCGACGGGCCTTCGCTACTGCAACAACGGCGTCGCGCTGCGCTTCGTGCCCGAGGGCGAGCCGCTACCTGCGCTGCGTCCGTGAGGCTGCGCACAGCCCTCGCGTTCGCAGCGTTCGCTCTCCTCGCGGGCGCCGCGCACGCGGAGACGGCCATCGCCACCTTCGCGGGCGGCTGTTTCTGGTGCATGGAGCCGCCCTTCGATGCCCTCCCCGGCGTGCTCTCCACGACCTCCGGCTACACGGGAGGCAGCACAACGGATCCGACCTACGAGAAGGTCGCGGCCGGCGGGACGGGCCATGCCGAAGCGGTGCAGATCGTCTACGACCCGGCGCGGGTGAGCTACGAAACGCTACTCGACGTCTTCTGGCACAACGTCGATCCGACAGCGAAGGACCGGCAGTTCTGCGACACCGGCGCGGAGTATCGGGCTGAGATCTTCGTGCACGATGCGGAGCAGCGACGTCTGGCCGAAGCCTCCCGCGCAGTACTACAGGCATCGGGGCGCCTCCACCAGCCGATCGTCACAGGGATCGTCGAGGCCGGGCCCTTCTACGCCGCCGAGGAACATCACCAGGACTATTACGAGAAGAATCCCCTCCGCTACCGCTACTACCGAAGCCGCTGCGGGCGCGACGAGCGCCTGCGCGAGCTGTGGGGGGCAGAGGCGACCGCGCACTGATCCAGCAGAAGCCGTGCTCAGCGGGTCGCGAGATGATCGAGAACGCGCTCCATCAAGTGGTTGATGCGCTCGAAGCGCTGGGGCTGCGAGAGCATCCAGCCTGCCGTCTGGACCCAGCTTCCCGGGCGCAGATCTGCGGGGCAGTTCGCGATCAGCGCCTCGGCGCTCTCCGGCGTGGTCTCGAGGTGGAACTGGAGACCGAGCACGCGCTCGCCGAGGGCGAAGGCCTGATGCTCGCATGCCGCGCTGCGCAGCAGGTGCTCTGCCCCCGGCGGCAGGTCGAAGGTCTCGCCGTGCCAGTGGAAGACCTCGGTCTCCGGTGCGAAGAGCGCCGCGAGACCGTCGGCGCCGCGCCCCCGCACGGGCGTCACCGGATGCCAGCCGATCTCCCGTTCGTGGCCGGGACGAACCCGTGCGCCGGCCGACGCGGCGATGATCTGCGCTCCGAGGCAGATGCCCAGCACGGTCTTGCCCTGCGCGATCGCGTCTCCGACGAAGCGCTTCTCCGGCGCGAGCCAGGGAAGATCCGCCTCGTCGTTCACGCTCATCGGGCCGCCCATCACGATCAGCCAGTCGAACGCATCCGGTTCCGGAAGAACCGGCGACTCGTACAGCGCCGTTCGCGTGACGTGCGCATCGCGCGCCGCGAGCCACGTGGCAATGCTGCCCGGGCCTTCGAAGGGTACGTGCTGCAGGACGTGGACTCGCAAGGCGCCTCCGGTGGCCGTGGCAATCTTCGCCGGGCTACGAGCCTTCCTTCTCCTCGGTGCGCCGCGTGAGCATCGTGCCGGACTTCGACGCGACCCGGCGACCGCTCGGATCGAGCAGCTCGAGACGGTCGCCTCCGGCCTCGCGGAAGCTTCGCATGGATTCGGGCTTCCCGGGGTCGAGCTGGATCACGGTGGCGTCCGGCTCGCCTTCGAGGCCGAGCGCTGCCTGCCAGCTCCCTTCGGACGTGACCGTCTTCCCGGCATTGCTTCCGCCGAGGTAGGTCTCGCGAAGGAGGTAGGTGTCGGGCTGGAGGAAGAGCGTGAGCTCGGTGCGGATGCCGTCGCAGTCGGCGCAGGGCAGCGTGCCCTCGAAGACGCCGAGGGGGCTGTGGTCGATCACAGCGGACCCTTCGCCCGTCGGGACGCTGGCCTCGGCTGCGCTCGGAGAGGCGGGACCCGCTCCCGGCGGCGGGGCGGAAGTCGGCGGCAGCGAGGAGATCTCCGCCGCGGGCGGTGCGGTCGTCGTCTGGTCCCCACGCTCGGAGCAGCCCGTGGCGAGACCAAGGGCGAGAATGGCGGCAAGGGTCGCGGCGCCGGACGCAGGTCGCTGGAGCATGGAGGGGCCTCCTTTTCGCGGCGGGACCGCCATTGTGGCACGGCCGGCCCCGCCCGTGCTCCTCGCCTCCCGGCTGCGCCTGCGACAAACTCCCCGGTCGACCTCTCCACGAAGGAGCCCCGATGCCCCCGTCCATCGCCCAGATCCACGCCATGCTGACGGGCCCCGGCGCCCCCTTCGAGATCGCCTCGGTCGAGATCCGGGGTGTGCGCACGCCCTGCTGGAAGAGCGCACCCCCCTCGCTGCGCGCCGTGCTCGAGATCTCTCGCCTCCACGGGGAGAAGACCTTCCTCGTCTACGAAGACGAACGCCTCACGTTCGAGGAGCATTTCCGGCGCGCGGCCTCGGTGGCAACGGTGCTCGGGCGCGATCTCGGCGTTCGCAAGGGTGACCGTGTCGCGCTCGCCATGCGGAACTTTCCCGAGTGGTCCGTCGCATTCTTCGGCGCCGCTGCGGCAGGGGCGATCTGCGTTCCGCTCAACGCCTGGTGGACGGGCGAGGAGCTGGAGTACGGCCTCGCCGACTCCGGCGCAACGGTGCTGATCGCGGACGAGGAGCGGGCCGACCGGCTCGCACCGCACCTGTCGCGGCTCGGCGGCCTCGAGCACGTGATCGTGACGCGCGCGACGAAGCCCCTCACCGAGGGCAGGATCGGCTTCGAAGAGCTGGTCGGAGCGCCCGGTGCGGACGTGACGCTTCCTCCCGTCGCGCTCGAGCCCGAGGACGACGCAACGATCTTCTACACCTCCGGCACCACGGGCAAGCCGAAGGGTGCGCTCGGCACGCATCGCAACATCTGCGGCAACATCCCGAGCCTCGCCTTCGGAACGGTGCGTGCCGCGCTGCGCAGCGGCACCGCGCTGCCGAATCCGGCGGAGCCGCGGCCGCAGACCGCGCAGCTCCTCTCGGTGCCTCTCTTCCATGCCACGGGCTGCCACGCGATCCTGTGCGGCAACATCGCCTTCGGCGGCAAGCTCGTCATGATGTACAAGTGGGACGCCGGCCGTGCACTCGAGCTCATCGAGCGCGAGCGCATCACCACCTTCGGCGGCGTTCCCGCCATGGTCTGGCAGGTGCTGGAGCATCCCGACTTCCCGAACCGCGATCTCTCGAGCGTGCAGGGCGTCGGCTACGGCGGCGCTCCGGCCGCTCCGGAGCTGGTGCGGCGCATCAAGGAGCGGTTCCCGAAATCCTCCCCCGGTCAGGGATACGGCCTCACCGAGACCTCCTCCGTCACGACCCTCAACAACGCGGCCGACTACGAGCAGCGCCCCGACAGTGTCGGGGTGCCCGTGCCCGTCTGCGAGGTGAAGATCGTGAGCGAGACCGGCAGCGCGCTGCCGGTGGGGCAGGTCGGTGAGATCTGGATCCGCGGCTCGAACGTGGTGAAGGGCTACTGGAACAAGCCCGAGGCCACGGCCGAGAGCTTCCCGGGCGGCTGGCTGCGCTCGGGCGATCTCGGCCGCGTCGACGAGGAGGGCTTCCTCTACATCCTCGACCGCGCCAAGGACATGCTGATCCGCGGCGGCGAGAACGTCTACTGCGTCGAGGTCGAGTCCGTGCTCTACCAGCACCCGGAGGTGATGGACGCGGCCGTCGTCGGCATCCCGCACCGCGTGCTCGGCGAGGAGGTCGGTGCCATCGTGCAGCTCACGCCGGGCTCGACCGTGACGGCGCCCGAGCTGCGGGCCTTCGTGGGCAAGCACCTCGCCGCCTTCAAGATCCCCGCCGTGATCGAGATCCGGCAGGAACCGCTGCCGCGAAACGCGAACGGAAAGATCCTGAAGCGACAGCTCAAGGAGGAGATGGCGGCGCACGCCTCCTGACGGCCGGGCCCGCTATCCCGCCGGCTGCCCCGACTCCTGCTCCTGCGGCACCGACCCGAGCACGCTTCCGATTGCGGCCGCGAAGGCGCGCGCGTCCGACTCGTTCGCAAAGCCGAAGCCCCGCAGGGTTCGGCCATCCCGCCGCCGGAGCAGCACGCGCCAGGAGCGATCGAAGGACGGCGTCTTCGCCTCCACGCCGCGCCTCTCCCTGCCGTACAACGTGATGCTCGCCACCTCGGAGCGGGGCCATTCGGTCTGGTTGCCGAGGCTTCCGCGATCGATGATGTGCACCGGGGAGAGCAGGACGCTGGGCGCACCGACTCCTCCGAGGCGCGGATGCAGCCAGCCGAGCAGCTGCCCGAGCCGCGGGTGTTGATCGGGCAGCGAGCGAACCTCGAGCCCGTCGGCCGTCTGCCACAGCGAGTAGTCGCCGATTCGCTGGCCGCCCGGTGCCTGCTCCGTGCTCCCGCAGGCAACGAGCAGCGAGGCGAGTGCAAGAGTCGTCGCGAGTCTCCGGCCGCCACTCACCGGGCCTTCCCTCCGAAAATCTCGCGCTGCGCTCGCCGCATGAAGAGGAGGCCGAGCGCTGCGTTGAAGAAGATGAAGAAGTTGTGCATGCACAGGCCGAACGCTGCCGCTTCTCCCACGTGGTCGGGAAAGAGCTGTGTCCACATCGTGATGGCCACGGCGCGCATCGGGCCAGGGACGGCCGCGCCGAAGAAGATGACGGGCAGGTAGCCGAGCATCTGGCCGAGGCTCGCCTCGATGCCGAAGAGGCCGAGCGACCAGGTGTAGACGAAGACGGCGAGCAGCAGAGCCGGCGAGCGCAGCACGAGGATCACCAAATATTGCCACGGGCTCGCCTGCCGGAAGGCATGGAAGATCTCCCGCTCGCGCAGCTTCGAGCCGGGCAGGATGTGCCCCCGAAAGTAGAGCAGCCACAGCACGAAGAAGATGGCCGCCACCAGCGCCACGAGCGGGATCTGGTGGAAGATCGCCGGCAGCGAGCTCCAGCGCAGCAGCGCGCCGAGCGTTGCCCAGGCCAGCAGATAGTAGAACTCGCAGAACATGATGAAGAGCATGCTGGAGCCCACCTGCCAACCCGGCACGCCGTCACGCCGGTTCAGATAGATGGCCATGGCGCCCTTGCCGACCTGCTCGTTGAGAATCGAGAGGATGTAGGTGCTGGCGCGTACGGGCAGGATGTCGGCATAGGCGATGCGCGTGTTGAACCAGTTGACGACGCGCCAGAGAACGAGCGAGTCGATCAGGAAGAACGTGAGCGAATAGGGGATCATGAGCGCGAGCCAGGTGCTCCACTGCACGCGCGCGAACACCGCAGAGAGGTAGGGCACCAGCGACTGCCCCTGCCGGAGCGCGGCGGCGTCGATGCGCGTGTAGAGATAGAAGAAGCAGGCCGCCGTGATCGCCCAGGGGAGGAGCTTCTGCCAGCGCGCTCCCGGGCGGCGTCCAGTCGCTCTCGTTGCGGCGGGCCCGCTCATGCAGCCTCCACGCCGGGGCCCACGGACCGACGCAGCGTGGTGTCGAGAGGCGTGAGCGTGATGCCGAGCTGCGCGCAGGCCGGCGCCGGGTCGATGCGGTCGTCCTGCTCGAGGACGCCGAGCATGGCGCGTGTCAGCGGGGGCTCCGCGAGCAGTCGTTCGAGCAGGCCGGCGACGAGGTGGAGAGCCGCCGCGGGCACGGGCAGCACGCGCGGACGCCGCCCATGGAGCGCGGCCGCCCGCGCCAGCAGCTCGCGGTGGGGAAGCGTTTCGGGGCCCGCCAAGGCGATCACCTGCCTGCCGAGCCCGGGCCTCTCCGCTGCGGCGAGGATTGCGCTCACCACGTCCTCCGCGTCGATGGGCTGCTCGAGGGTCGCACCGCCGCGCACGAGCGCCACGAAGGGAGCGAGCGCC